>JAHBAP020000140.1 GCA_018500005.2 Mycobacterium sp.
ATAGGCCCCGGTGATGATCTTCGTGGGGGGGGTCGCTGCGGCCGGGCCCGTCGCGAACGGAAACATCGGAGGCAGGGCGGCGGGTGCCCCCGACAAGCCGATAGCCACGAAGAACACCGCGGCGAAAAGGTCCCGCAGCGGACCGAGTACCGCGCGGGCCCGTTCGGCGACATGCCCGGTGAGGGTCAGCCCCACCAGGAAGGCCCCGACCGCGGCCGAGGCGTGCAGGTGCTCGGCGACGGCCGCCACGATCAGGGTCATCCCGAGAACCCTCAGCAGAAGTTGCTCATCCTCGGGGTGGCCGATCACGCGGCCGACGTGATGACCCCAGCGGAACGAGACCAGGAACGCCAGGCCCAGCGCGCCCATTGCCACCGCGGTCCACAGCAGCGCCTCCAGTGCGGTCCCGCCCGAGGCGAGCACGGTGAGCACCGGCAGGTATGCGGCCATGGCGAAGTCCTCGAGGACCAGGACCGACAACACCGCGGGTGTCTCCCGGTTGCCCAGGCGGTTGAGGTCTCCGAGCAGACGGGCGATGATTCCCGACGAGGAGATGTAGGTGATGCCCGCCATCGCCACGACCCCGACGACGTCCAGACCCAGCAGCCAGCCGGCCAAGGCGCCCGGCACTGCGTTGAGCATGAGGTCGACGGCCGCCGACGGCAGGTGGCGGCGAAGCGATTCGGAGAACTCCCCGACCGAGAACTCCAGGCCCAGGGTGAGCAGCAGCAGCACCACCCCGATCGAGGCGCGGGTCTCGACGAACTCGGCCGCGGCGGCAACCGGGGCGATACCGCCGGTACCGAGGAACAGTCCGGTCAGCAGGTACAACGGGATGGGCGAGAGACCGAATCGCCGGGCGGCCGAGCCCAAAACGGTCAGGACGACCAGGATGGCGCCGAGCTCGAGGAGCAACGGCGCCGAAACGGCCACCGGTCAGTCCTGTTCGACGAGGTGCCGGACAGCGGCGATGCCGTCGGCGGTACCGATCACCACGAGGACGTCCCCGCCCAGCAGAATCTCGTTCGGACCGGGTGATGCCAGCACTTCATCGCCACGCACGATGGCGACGATGGACGCGCCGGTCCTGGTTCGCGCCCTGGTCTCCCCCAGCGGCCGTCCGGCGAAGTGCGACCCCTCGTCGACGCTGACCTGACCGCCCTCCAGGCCCGGGATTTCCTTGGTCAGGTCGGCGTAGCTCTCCACCATCCGGGGCGCACCCAGGATCTGGGCCATCGCGTCGGCCTCCCGCTCGGTCAGCCTGACCACCCGCCGGGCGCTGTCGGGGTCGCCGGGCACTGCGCAAAGGAATATTTCGAATTCCCCGCCCCGTCGGGCGATGACCGCGATTCGTTCGCCGTCCTTGTTCTCGAACTCGTAGCGCAATCCCACACCGGGCAGCTTGGTTTCCCTGACTTCCATCGGACTAGCTTGCCCTCCTAGCTCGCCGTGGCCGGGGAGGCCTGCATCGGGCCGGTCTTTGCCGGCTCCCAGCCCGGCGGACCGAAGATGAAACCCAGCTTGTCCCGCCAGCGTTTGGCCGCACGGACGTCCCTGGCGATCGCGACGTATTCGTGGGTCTCCAGGGTCCAGATGTTGAAGCTGTTCACCGGCTTGGTCAAGCCGTAGTGCGGCCGGAACAGTTCGGGCTGGAAACTGCCGAACAGCCGGTCCCAGATGATCAGGATGCCGCCGTAGTTGCGGTCGATGTACTCCGGGTCGGTGCCGTGGTGGACCCGGTGGTGCGAGGGGGTGTTGAACAGGAACTCGATGGGGCGCGGCAGCGTACCGATCCGTTCGGTGTGAATCCAGAACTGATAGACCAGGCTGATCGAGAAGCTGGTGAACACCATCCACGGTGGAATGCCCAGCAGCGGCAAGGGAATCCACATGACCAGCTCTCCGCTGTTGTTCCACTTCTGGCGCAACGCGGTGGCGAGGTTGAAGTAGCGGCTGGAGTGGTGGGCCTGATGGGTCGCCCAGATCAGCCGGACCCGGTGGGCGATCCGATGGTAGGCATAGAACAGCACGTCGACGCCGACCAGTGCGATCACCCAGGTGTACCAGTGCCGGGGCGAGAGGTGCCACGGCGCGGCATATGCGTAGAGGGCGGCGTAGCCGAGGAGTCCGAGGAACTTCCAGACACCCATCGTGCCGACCGACACCAGACCCATCAGGATCGAGGCCCGCGCGTCCCGGGCCAGATACGCGCCCCGTGCCGGACGCCCGCCGGGTTCGTCCAAATGCTCGAGTTTGCGCGCGGCCGCCCATTCGATCGACAGCAGCAGCACGAAGAACGGGACGGCGAACAACACCGGATCGCGCATCGGCGGCGGCAGGACAGACACCATGTCCGTAAGTCGATCCACCTGACACCTCCCGATTCGCGAGCTTAGTCGAGCGCGATGATCGCTATCGTCGACAACCATGCGGAGATGGGCGCTGCTGACGGGTGCGATCCTCACCGAGGTCACCGGAACGCTGGCCCTGCGCGCCTTCCAGGATCAGCGGTGGTGGCTGATCCTGGTCGTTGCCGGCTACGTGGCGTCGTTCTACCTGTTGACCAAGGTGTTGCGTGCCGGGGTGCCGGTCGGGGTCGCCTACGGGATCTGGGGCGCCTCGGGTACGGCCATCACCGCGGTACTGGCCTCTCTGATTTTCGACGACCCCTTCACACCGGCGATCGTCCTGGGCATCGGACTGATCATCGCCGGGGTGCTGTTGGTGGAGTTCGGATCCCATCCGCCGGTGCAACCATGATGTGGCTGACCCTGGCCGTCGGTATCGCACTCGAGGTGTTCTCGACACTGGGGTTGCGCGCCTCCGACGGCTTCCGGAAACGGAGGTGGATCGCCCCGGTCGTGGTCGGCTATGTCGCTTCCTTCGCCTTCATCTCCTGGACGCTGGCGCTGGGAATGCCGGTGGGCATCGCCTACGGGGTGTGGTCGGCCAGTGGCGTCGCACTGGTCGCCCTGCTGGGCAAGGCACTGTTCGCAGAACCGTTGACGCCGATGATGCTGGCCGGAATCGCGCTGATCATCGCCGGGGTTCTCACTATCGAACTTTCCGGCGCAGCCGAGTGACCTCGGCTTAGATGGCAGCTATGGCTGAACCGTCGTTGACCGCCCTGGCCGACCGGCTGGGGGTGGCATGCGCCTATCACGACTGGACCGGAAACTTCCGCACCGTCGATACCGCGACGATCGTCGCCGTTCTGGCCGCGCTCGGGGTGAGCGCCGACACCGAAGAAGACTGCGAAGCATCGCTTTTGGAGTTGAACCGCCAGTACTGGGCTCGGGCGCTGCCGCCGACGATCGTGGCCCGCACCGGAGCCGAGGCGTCGTTCTGGGTACATGTCAGACACGGCGATCCGGCGCATGTCTGGGTCCGGATGGAGGACGGCACCGTCCGCAGCGGGATTCGCCAGGCCGACAACTTCACTCCCCCGTTCGACCTCGACGGCCGACTGGTGGGCGAGGCGACGTTCGTCCTCCCGGGGGATCTGCCACTGGGCTACCACCGGGTGCACCTGCGTTCGGGCGACCAGGAGTACGACACCCCGCTGATCGTCACACCGTCCTGGCTGGGCCTGCCGGCGCGGATGGGGGCCGGACGGACGTGGGGCCTGGCCACCCAGCTTTACAGCGTGCGCTCGCAGAACTCCTGGGGTATCGGCGATCTGGTCGATCTCAGCGATCTTGCGGTGTGGGCGGGCTCCCGCCATCAGGCCGGCTACGTCTTGGTGAACCCGTTGCACGCCGCCGCACCGGTGGCGCCGATGGAACCCTCCCCCTACCTGCCGACCTCACGACGCTTCGTCAACCCGATCTATCTGCGGGTCGAGGCCATCGGTGAGTTTGCCTGGCTGTCCGATCGCGACCGGGTGCACGACCGGCGCAAGACTGTCCAGAAGCGGGCCCGAAAGCACAGCGGGATCGACCGCGACGGCATCTGGGCGGCCAAACGCAAAGCACTCAACCTGGTCTACCGGGTGCCCCGATCGGCCGGCCGCCAATTGGCGTTCGATGCCTACAAACAGCGTGAGGGCACGGCACTGGACGATTTCGCGACCTGGTGCGCGATCGCCGAGAAGCACGGCGGCGACTGGCACCGATGGCCGGCGGGGTTGCGCCACCCGGCCAACCCCGAAGTGGCCGATTTCGCCGACCGGCACGAGTCGGCAGTCGAGTTCCATCGCTGGATGCAGTGGCAACTCGACGAACAACTCGCCCACGCGCAGTCCCAGGCGCTGCGAACCGGCATGCCACTGGGGATCATGCACGACCTTGCCGTCGGGGTGCATCCGAGCGGCGCCGACTCCTGGTCACTGCAGGACGTGCTGGCCCTCGGGGTCTCCGCGGGCGCGCCGCCCGATGAGTTCAACCAACTCGGGCAGGACTGGTCGCAGCCGCCGTGGCGGCCCGACCGACTCGAAGAGCTTGGCTACCAACCGTTTCGGGAGCTCATCTCCGGGATCCTGCGACACGCCGGCGGGGTCCGAATCGACCACGTCATCGGGTTGTTCCGGCTGTGGTGGATTCCCGAAGGCGCTCCGCCCACGGCCGGCACCTACGTCCGCTACAACCACGATGCCATGATCGGGATCGTCGCACTGGAAGCACACCGGGCCGGGGCGGTTGTGGTCGGTGAGGATCTGGGCACGGTCGAACCGTGGGTTCGGGACTATCTGCGTGACCGCGGCGTGTTGGGCACCTCGATTCTCTGGTTCGAGGTCGACGAGGGCAGCCGCGGACCGCTGGCAGCCGAGCATTGGCGGGAACTGTGCCTGTCCTCGGTGACCACCCACGACCTGCCGCCGACCCCGGGTTATCTGGACGGCGAACACGTCCGTTTGAGAGGGGAATTGGGGCTTCTCACCCGTTCGGTCGAGGAGGAACTGGCTGACGACCGGGCCCAACAGGCGGCCTGGATGGATGAGTTGCGCCGGGTCGGTCTGCTGGGCGGCGAAGCAGATGAGGAGGACGTCATCATCGGCCTTTACCGCTACCTGAGCCGGACCCGCTCGAGGCTGCTGGCGTTGGCGCTGACCGACGCGGTCGGTGAGCGGCGCACCCAGAACCAGCCGGGCACCACCGACGAATACCCCAACTGGCGGGTTCCCCTGGCCGGGCCGGACGGTCGGCAGATGCTGTTGGAGGATGTGTTCACCGACCGGCGTGCGGCCGCCCTGGCCGAGACCCTGCGCGCGGCAACCCATCCCGGCGACTGAACAGTGCCGGTTCACAGCGCGGGTCTGCTGCTGTATCGCGGCGCCGGCGCGGCCGCCGAGGTCCTGATCGGCCACCCGGGCGGCCCGTTCTGGGTCCGTAGGGACGACGGCGCCTGGTCGATACCCAAGGGTGAGTACGACCCGGACGAGGACCCGTGGGAGGCGGCACGCCGCGAATTCGCCGAGGAACTCGGTTGCCCGGCACCGGACGGCCCGCGCCTGGATCTCGGCACGGTCCGGCAGCCCAGCGGCAAGATGCTGACGGTGTTCGCGGTCGCCGCCGATCTCGATGTCGGCGATTTCCGCAGCAATACCTTCACCCTCGAATGGCCGAAAGGATCCGGGCGCCTTCAGGAATTCCCCGAGTTCGACCGGGTCGAGTGGCTACCGATATCCGCGGCGCGCAACAAGCTCCTGAAGGGGCACCGGGTGTTTCTCGACCGTCTGGCCGGATCCTAAACGGAAAGCTGCGGTCAGCTCACGCCGTGTTGAGCGATCTCGGCCAGGGCTTCGCGTGCTGCACGGCGCCGAATCTCGATGGCGTCACCGATCTGCCGGGCCAGCCGATGGTCGTTCTCCACGATCGCGTTCATAGCGTCGCGGGACACCGAGACGATCATCGTGTCGGTCAGCGCCACCACGCCGGTGATCATCCGTTGCCGGGTCAATGACGTCCCCCCGATGTAATCACCCGCGCCGAGGTCGCCCAGCGACACCCGTCCCCCACCCGGCGCCATGGCGAACATCCCGACCGCGCCTTCGGTGATGAACCCCATGGCCTCGGGGACGCTGTTCACCGGCTGGATGATCTCCCCCTCTGCGTAGGGAAGCACCCGGGCGTTGGCGAGCATTGCCGCTGCGGCATCCGAACCGAGGCCCAAGCCGGCCGCGATCGAGCCGATGTGCTCGGCCAGGTAGGCCCTCTTGCGTGAGGCCCCGGACTTGACGTTGTCCAGATGCAAGCCGGAGCGCTGGCAGGCGTACCAGACGCGCTGCTGAAGCAGCGACACGGTTCCGTCGGCTTCCGCCGGGGAGGCGACCGGCACCATCACCCGGTAGCTGACCATTCCCGGATGCACCGCATGGGCACCCAAGGGGGTGACCGAGGCTTTGGCGTCGGCCAGTTTCGCCGGCGCCCCGTCGGCCACCGCCTGCAGTGTCGCCTTGATCCGGCCGGGAGGATCCCCGGCGGCGAAGCTGAACGTGGCCTTCGATTTGAAGAATGGTGCGGTGGTGCGGCTGAGGTTGACGAACGCGTCGCCCGCGAGCGCCGCGTTGGGGACGATCTGGATGCCGTTCTCGGTGTCGATGTGCACGGCGCGCCAGTTCACCTCGGCAACGCGGCCCTTGCCGAATTTGGTGTCCAGATGGTCGCCGATCCGGAACGGCTGCTCGAAGAGCAACAGCAGCCCGGAGATGACCGGGCCGACGGCGTTCTGCACCGCAAGGCCGATAACGATGGAGGTCACGCCCACCGCAGTGATGAGACCGCCGATATTGGCGCCCCACACCCAGGACAACAGCAGTCCGATACCGATGATGATCAGGATCAGCCGGCCGAGGTCGACGAAGATGCCCGGCAGCCGGCTTCTCCAGCTACCCGCGCTCGCCGCACCGAACAGCGCCGCGTTGGCACCGGACAGCAGCACGAGCATGATGACGAAACCCACCACGGTGGCGGCGATCTTGGCCCACGTCGCATGCCCGACGGACTCCCCGCCCTGGTTGAGCTGGTCGATCAGCAGGTACACCGCCCCGGCGGGGAGCAGCCAGTTGCGCAGCAGTCCAACGGGTTTGGCGTAGGCGCTGCCCCTGCGCACCAGAACACCCTGCAGTTCGTTGAACACCAACAGCGCCAGCGGCAGACCGACCACGACGGCCAGCGCCGGCCAGAACCATGGCTGCGAGGTCAGAGTGCCCATGCCCGATCCGCCTCCGCTTCTCGCTCGGTGCTCATGCCGACTGCCGCGATCCGACGTCGAGGCGCCACACCGTCTCGGTGCCGGCCGAACCGGTGATGTGACCGGCCTCGCTGAACGGATAGATACCGACTACCGACTCGTGGACTCGGTCGCTGACGAAGATGCCCGGCGAGCGGGTGGCCTCACGCACCCGGTGGGCGAGGTCGACGGCCTCCCCCCACAGTGCGTAGACGGTGGAACGCTCGCCGACCAGGCCGCTGGTGACCGGTCCGCTGTCGATCCCGACCCGCGTCGACAACTGGGCGCCGTGCTGATCGTTGAACCGCTCCAGGATGTCGACCAGTTCCTTGGCGAACGCGATGGTCCGGCTCGAGTGATCCACCCGGGGTACCACCAGGCCGCAAGTGGCCAGCAATCCGTTGTCCTGCATGCTGCGCACCTGCTCGACGCCGTGCCGCTCCGCGGCTCCGTCGAAGGCCTCCACCAGTGAATTGAGCATCGCCACCGACTGTTCGGTGGGCATCGACCGGGAGAAGTCGTCGAAGCCGAGCAACTGCGCGTAGATCACCGATACGTCGCGGTGCTGGGTGCTGATGTTCTCCTCGCCCTCGCGGTAGCGCCGCGCGACCGGTTCGGGCATCAGGCTTTTCAGCAGTTCGTCGTTCTCCTGACGCTGTGCGTCGATCAGTTCCTGCTTGGTCTGCAGCCTGGCGCTGAGGTCGTTGAATGAGGACCCGAGTTCTCCGATCTCGTCGCGTGAGGTAACCGGAACGCGAATGCCGAGTTCACCACCCTTGACTCGTTCGACCGCCGCCGCGAGCTGCTTCACCGGCCGGGTCAGGATTCGGGCGAAGAGCAGAGCCAGGAGACACACGGCCAGCACGATCGCCCCGGTGGACAGGGCGATATTTCGCGCGAACCTGGCGACGGGGGCCAGCGCCTCGCTCTCGTGGATCCTGGCGATGATGGCGTAGCGCAGGCCAGGCAAGTTCAGCGGTCCGTAGGCCGACAGCACTTTGACATCCCGGCCCAGGTAGTTGTCTCCGGTGCGCACTCCGGTATTCCCGCTGAGCGCCTCGCTGACCGATGTGCTGTCACCCATCGACTGCAGCAGTACGGTGTCCTCGGAAGCCAGTTCCCGCTTGACGATGTCCTCCGGAGTGCCGTGCTCGGTCGCTTCGCGGGCAAAGCGCTCCGGGTCCTCGAGCAGGAGCCGGGAAATCGAGCGCATCAACTTGTCCGGTCCGACCAAATACGTCTCACCGGTCTGTCCGAGCCCGTCCCGTTCCCAGCCGCGGTCGCCGGTCATCACGTTGTCCAACTCCTCGGACGAAAGCTGCATCGCCAGAACGCCGTAGATGCCGCCGCCGTCACCGATCGGGGTGAGGATCCACGGTGTGGGGAGTCCGTAGGCCGGCGCGTACTCCTCGAAATCGGTCAGGACGATCTCGTCGACCGATGTCGCCTGCATCGCCTTGCGGAAGCCTTCGGCCAGCTTGGTGGTCTTGAACGGGCCGCTGTTGACATTGATACCCAGATCGGTCTGCTTCAACGTCGAATACACGACGTTGCCGTCGGTATCGATCAGCAGTGCGTCGTCGAACGGGAAGCGGCCGGCGAAGTCGCTGAAGAACGGTTGGTAGCGCTCGTTGAACTTGGTCCAGGCGCTCGAGTCACCGGCGTTCATGATCTTCGCCGAAGCTGCGAAGTCACCCTTGGCCGGAACCGTGTAGAGGCTCTGCAGATAGGTCTGGGCGTTGGACGTCGGGCGATACAACGTCCCGTCCACTTTTTGGCCGGTGTATTTCTCGAGTTCCGGGTCGAAGATCTCTGTGTAGTACTTGTCCACCGCCTCCTTGGCGCCGGGCGGCAGCGGGGTCTTCTGCAACTCGGCGAACGCCCCGGTGAAGTCCTTCATCGCCGTGATCGCAGCGTTGGAATGGGTGAGTACCGTCGCCGCATTGCTCAGGCTGGTGTAGAAGGTGGTGACTTCGCGGGCGCGCGACTCCCGAAGTTGGGTGAGCCGCTGGTACTCGGCATCACGCAATGAGTTGGTACCCGAGACGTATCCGATGAGCCCCGCGATGAGCACCGACAGCACGCTCACGCTCAGCAGCATGATCAGTAGCTTGGACTGGAAACCGAGGGACCGAAGACTGCGCAGTTCCGGAAGTCGGGCCACGGGTGATCTCCCCATCTGAAGGTTGCTGAACGGGCGGATCGTAGCGCAATCACGGCCCCTCGGCGGCCCGTACCATCGACGCGGTGACCGCTCCCGGCACCGACGAGGACACTCCGCTCTGGCTGTTCGCCGATCAGCTCGATCCGGCGGTCTACGCCGGCGAGCATGCCCGCCGCCCGATCCTGCTCGTGGAAGCCGCATCGGCGTTGCGGCGGCGGCCGTTTCATCGCCAGAAGCTGCATCTGGTCCTCTCCGCCCTGCGCCACGCCGGAGCCGATCTCGGCGATCGCGCCACCCTGATACGGGCGGCGAACTATCGGGAGGCGTTACGCGGGTACGGCAGGCCGGTCCTGGTGCACGAGCCGACCTCGCGGGCCGCTGATCGGTTCGTCCACCGACTGCACGCGGACGGACTGGTCGCCGGCATCCTGCCCACCCCCACGTTCGCGCTGTCCCGCGACGACTTCGCGCGCTGGGCCGGCACCCGGACCCGGTTCCGGATGGAGGACTTCTACCGCGAGCAACGCCGCCGGTTCGGGGTGCTGATGGACGGAGACCAGCCGGTGGGCGGGCGGTGGAACTTCGACACCGACAACCGCGAACCGCCACCCAAGGGGTCGTCGACCCTGGACGTGCCGCCGCCTTACCAGCCCCCCGAGGACGATATCGACGCCCAGGTGCGCCGGGACCTGGACGATATGGCGATTCCGACCGTCGGCGTCGACGGGCCGCGGTTATTCGCGGTGACGCCGGCCGAAGCACAACAGGCTCTGCGGCACTTCATCGACCACCGGTTGGCGGCATTCGGCCGGTACGAGGACGCCATGCTCGGCGCGGACTGGGCCATGTCGCACTCGTTGCTCTCGGTGCCGCTCAATCTGGGCGTGCTGCATCCATTGGAGGCGGGCCGCCCCGGGGAGCGGGCCTATCGTCCCCAATGGGATGTTTCTTATACACATCTCCGCGCCCACGAGACGGACACCAAAACCG
>JAHBAP020000138.1 GCA_018500005.2 Mycobacterium sp.
ATCGCCGGGGCGATGGCCTGTTTGCACTTCACTCGACTGCCGACGTTCCAGTCGCTGGGCATCCCGCTGTTCATCGGCATGCTCGTGCTGGTGTTCGCGGCGCTGACGTTGGGACCGGCGATGGTCACCGTCGTCAGCTCCCTGGGCGGATTGGAGCCCAAGCGTGCCATGCGAATCCGGTTGTGGCGCCGGCTCGGCACCGCGGTGGTGCGCTGGCCGGGACCGATCCTGGTGGCGACGCTGGCGCTGTCGCTGGTCGGTCTACTGGCGTTACCCGGCTACCGCACCGACTACAACGACCGCCACTACCTTCCGCTCGATATTCCGGCCGCTGAGGGGTTCGCCGCCGCCGAGCGCCACTTCCCGGCGGCCCGGCTCAGCCCCGAACTGCTGATGTTGGAAAGCGATCACGATATGCGGAACTCGGCGGACTTCCTGGTCATCGACCGGGTCGCCAAAGCGATGTTCCATGAGCCGGGCGTCGGTCGCGTCCAGACCATCACCCGCCCGCTCGGGACGCCGATCGAGCACAGCTCGATTCCGTTCATGCTCGGAATGCAGGGCACCATCCAGCAGCTGAACATGTCTTATCTGCAGGACCGCATGAACGACATGCTGCGGATGGGCGACGACATGCAGGCCAGCATCGACAACATGCAGAAGATGTACGACCTGATGGGTCAGCTCAACGAGACCACCCACCACGTGGTGGGCAACATGCACCTGACCTATGAGGACATCAAGGAACTGCGCGATCACATCGCCGATTTCGACGATTTCTTCCGGCCCATGCGCAACTACTTCTATTGGGAGCCGCACTGTTTCGACATCCCGGTCTGCTTTGCGATCCGCTCGGTGTTCGACACCCTCGACGGAATCGACGCGACCAGTGACGACATCAAATTGCTGTTGCCGAGCCTGGATCAGCTGGATGCGCTGACCACCCAATTGCGCACGCTGATGCCGCCGATGATCGCGATCATGCGTTCGATGAAGACCATGCAGCTGACCATGCAGAGCACCCAGGCCGGGATGTATGACCAGATGCAGGAGATGCAGGAGAACCAGAACGCCATGGGCAAGGCGTTCGACAAGTCCAAGAACGACGACTCGTTCTACCTGCCACCGGAGGTCTTCGAGAATCCCGACTTCAAGCGCGGGATGAAGATGTTTCTGTCACCGGACGGAAAAGCGGTGCGGTTCATCATCTCCCACGAGGGCGACCCGATGTCACCCGAAGGCCTGACCCATGTCGACACCATCAGGAACGCGGCTTTCGAGGCGATCAAGGGCACACCGCTGGAGGGTTCGAAGATCTACCTGGCCGGCACCGCGACCAGCTTCAAGGACATGCAGGAAGGTGCCGACTACGACCTGCTGATCGCCGGCGTCGCCGCCCTGAGCCTGATTTTCGTGATCATGCTCATTCTCACCCGCAGCGTGGTCGCCGCCGCGGTGATCGTGGGTACCGTGCTGGTCTCGCTGGGCACCTCATTCGGCCTGTCAATCCTGATCTGGCAGCACATCCTCGGCCACCCCTTGCACTGGATGGTGCTGGCGATGTCGGTCATCATCCTGTTGGCCGTGGGCTCGGACTACAACCTGCTACTGGTGTCGCGGTTCAAGGAGGAGATCCACGCCGGCCTGCGGACCGGCATCATCCGATCGATGGCCGGCACCGGTTCGGTCGTCACCTCGGCCGGGCTGGTCTTCGCCCTGACGATGGCGGTGATGGGATTCTCCGAGCTGAAGATCCTGGCCCAGGTCGGCACGACCATCGGCCTGGGCCTGCTATTCGACACCTTGGTGATCCGGTCGTTCATGACGCCGTCGATCGCGGCATTGCTCGGCCGCTGGTTCTGGTGGCCGCAGGTTGTTCGACAACGGCCGGTACCCTCTCCTTTCCCGTCCAGTACGGAACCAGGCACACAAAGTGCGAGTGGACTTCTACAGGACTCCGCACTCAACGCGTAACCCCAACACGTAACACTCAACGCGTAACCCCCAGCGCAGCAAACGAAAACACCCGGCCACGGGGTGGATGCCCCGTGCCGGGTGTTTCGCAGTTAGTTGCTGTTAGGGCTTGCGACCCTTCATCACAGCGCCGACGATGGCGGTCAGGATCGCGCCGGTGACACCGCCGCCGCCGAGCCCACCGATCAGGTGGGCGATATCTCCACCGCCACCGCCGAGCAGGTTGCCCGCCACACCGCCGCCGAGGAGGCCGCCCAATGCGCCGGTGATGCTGTTACCGCCCACACCGAGGCTGTTCTTGGCTGCGCCGGCTGCGTTACCGCCCAGCAGCCCGCCCAGCGCTCCGAGAAGCAGTTCCATGATTGTGTCCTCCTAGTCGTTGTTAATCGCCTTCAGCGACTCGTCAGGGTGATCACTCCTGCAGGCGATCCGGGGTCAGGTCACTCTTGTCGGCACGGCTCTCCACGCCGTCGACCGCGTTGTTCTCGTAAGTGACCTTGATGCCGGTGTCGGCCGGAGTGTGGGTCTCGTACTTGATCACGGTCTCGGGCTCGTGATGAACGGCCTGATGGATCTCTGCCTTGACCTCGTGGACCTCTTGCTTGATCTCAGCCTTGAGTTCGTGGATCTCCTCGCGGATGTGCTCAACGGGACGCATGAC
>JAHBAP020000159.1 GCA_018500005.2 Mycobacterium sp.
AGCGCGATGGCCTTGTCCGGGAAGTCGGCGGCGAACCCATCGCCGGACAGGTCGGCACCCGCGCAGAAGACGGTGCCCGCCCCGGTCAGCACGATGGCGCGGACGTCGTCGTCGGCGGACTTCTGCACCGCCTCGCGCAAGGTGTCGACGAGTTCGGAGTTCAGGGCGTTGCGCCGTTCGGGGCGCTGCAACTCGATGGTCGTGACGTCACCGACCCGCTCGATACCGATCATGAGGGTGAGCCTACTGGCCGGTTTTCGGGTCCCGCCGTTCGCGGTGGGCCGCGTCGAGCAGTGCGCACACCTGCTCGTCGGTGGTCTGGCCGAAATCGTGGTAGCCCTGGCCGACCGCCATGAAGTCCCGCGGCGCTCCCAGACACACCACCTCGTCGGCCACCTCCCGGAGGCCGGCGACGGTGTCGGGGGCGCCGATCGGGGCTGCCAGCACCACCTCAGCCGCGCCCTGGGCGCGGGCAACCAGGGCCGCGGCCCGTGCTGTTGCTCCGGTGGCGAACCCGTCGTCGACGATGAGGGCGATCCGCCCGGCCACCGGCAGGCCGGGCCTGCCGCCGCGGTAGCGGTCGATGCGCCGGTGCAGTTCGTCTCGTTCGGCCTGCTCGACGGCCGCGATGGATTCCGGGCTCAGTCCGGTTCGCCGCAGCACGCGTTCGTTGAGCACCCGCACACCGCCGTCGGGACCTTCACCGATCGCGCCGAAAGCCAGTTCCGGCTGGTAGGGAACGCCGAGTTTGCGGACCACCAGAACGTCCAGTGGGGCATCCAGGGCGACGGCGACCTCGCGGGCCACCGGGACCCCGCCACGGGGCAGGCCGAGTACGACGATGTCGCGCCCACGGAAGGCCCGCAGCGCGGCCGCCAGCTGGCGGCCGGCGTCGACCCGGTCGGCGAAGGCGAAGCGCTTCATGGCTCCATTCTGAGCTCTATTCCGACTGCTCCGCAGTGAGCAGTTCGTAAGTCACACCGAGCGCCCGGTAGGTGGGCTCGGCACGGCGATCACAGGTGATGAGCGGCAATTTGTGCTCGCGGGCAGCAGCCCCGACCAAGCCGTCGTAGACCGCGCCACCGGAGAGACCGACCGAGGCGAACTCCGCTAGCAGCGCGGCGGCCGCCCGGGCCGAGAGGAACCGGGAAGCCGGAAAATTCGCCTTGGTCAGACGGTTGGCTGCGGCGGGGGTGAGTCGCAGTGGCGGCGGCAAGCGAGTCAGCACGGACATCAACTCCACTGCGGCATGCCCGGACAGTCCGCGGTGGCACGGTTGGAGTCGGCGGCGGGCCATCCGATGAAAGTCATTCTCGCGCTGAACCAATGCGAGTGCAGCACTGGTGTCGAGCAGTACATGCTCAGCGCTGGTCGCCAAGGCGCAACTCCCGAATCGCATCAACGCCGAGTTTCGGGCCCCCTGCGGGAAGCAGCAGCAGGCCGTCCTCCTCGAGGAGTTCGTCCGCGGCGATGCTCTCGATCCGGATCGCGGCCCCGTCCAGAGAGATCTCGACCTCGCCCGCCGCGATCCCCGCCTGCTCGCGCAACGACTTCGGCACCACCAGGCGGCCAACCTTGTCAATGGAAACTCGCATACCAATAGATTACCAATTACTTTGGTATCACGATCTAGGCCAGCGACTCGGCCCACCCCGGGCCCTTCACTCCAGTCGCCTCCTCGCGTCGTCGCCGCACGGCTCCGCCACGCTGGCCTGCCTACCACCCGGACACCCCCCGATCCGGCACTATGGGGTGATGGACAGCGCCAACGCCGCATCCCCGCGCGTGCTCGTCGTCGACGACGACCCGGACGTGCTGGCCTCCTTGGAGCGCGGGCTGCGGCTGTCGGGCTTCGAGGTGGCCACCGCGGTCGACGGCGCCGAAGCACTGCGCAGCGCCACCGAAACCCGTCCCGACGCGATCGTTCTCGACATCAACATGCCGGTGCTCGACGGGGTGAGCGTGGTCACCGCACTGCGCGCGATGGACAATGACGTCCCGGTCTGTGTGCTGTCGGCGCGCAGTTCGGTCGACGACCGGGTCGCGGGCCTGGAGGCCGGCGCCGACGACTATCTGGTCAAGCCGTTCGTCCTGGCGGAGTTGGTGGCGCGGGTCAAGGCGCTGCTGCGCCGCCGGGGCGCGACGGCGACGTTCTCCTCGGAGACCATCCAGGTGGGTCCGCTGGAAGTGGACATCCCCGGCCGGCGGGCCCGGGTCAACGGGGTCGACGTGGACCTGACCAAACGCGAGTTCGACCTGCTGGCGGTGCTGGCCGAGCACAAGACCGCCGTGTTGAGCCGCGCGCAACTGTTGGAACTGGTGTGGGGTTACGACTTCGCCGCCGACACCAACGTCGTCGACGTCTTCATCGGGTATCTGCGCCGCAAGCTGGAGGCCGGTGGCGCGCCGCGCCTGCTGCATACCGTCCGCGGAGTCGGATTCGTCCTACGGACCCAGTGACGCTCTCCCGCATCGTCCGGCGCACCCCGTCCCTGCGCACCAGGGTCGCGTTCGCCACGGCGATCGGGGCCGCCATCGTGGTGACGATCGTTGGCACCATCGTGTGGATCGGCATCACCAACGACCGCCTAGAGCGACTCGACCGGCGCCTCGATGAGGCGGCCGGGTTCGCCGTCCCGTTCGTTCCCCGCGGCCTCGAACAGATCCCGCCCTCCCCCAACGTCCGCGATGTGGTCATCACCGTGCACCGCGGTAGCGAGGTGCGGTCCAACTCCAATGTCGTTCTGCCGGAGATGGATACTGACTACGCCACGGCCGTCGTCGACGGGGTGCGCTACCGGGTGCGCACCGTGGCGATCCCCTACCCGGAGCCGCCGACCACGTTGCAGGTCGGCGCCACCTACGACGACACCATCGCCGACACCAACAACCTGCACCGGCGGGTGCTGTTGATCTGCGGCTTCGCCATCGGCGCGGCCGCGGTGCTGGGGTGGCTGCTGGCCGCCTTCGCCGTCCGCCCGTTGCGCAGACTCGCTCAGCAAACCCGCGCGATCGACGCCGGCGACGTGGCCCCCGACGTCGACGTCAGCGGCGCCAGCGAGGCCGTCGAGATCGGCGAGGCACTCAAGGGCCTGTTGGCCCGGATCTGGACCGAGCAGGACCGCACCAAGGCCGCGCTGGCCTCGGCCCGCGACTTCGCCGCCGTCTCGGCCCATGAGTTGCGGACCCCGCTGACCGCCATGCGGACCAACCTCGAGGTGCTCTCGACCCTGGACCTGCCTGACGAGCAGCGCGAGGAGGTGATCGGTGACGTCATCCGCACCCAAAGTCGGATCGAGGCGACACTGGGTGCCCTCGAGCGCCTCGCCCAGGGCGAATTGTCGACCGCCGCCGATCAGGTTCCCGTCGACATCACCGAACTGCTCGACCGCGCCGCCCACGACGCGATGCGGGTCTATCCCGACCTTGCGGTGTCGCTGACCCCGTCACCGACCTGCATCATCATCGGTCTGCCGGCCGGGCTGCGTCTGGCGGTGGACAACGCCATCGCCAACGCCGTCAAGCACGGCGGCGCCACCGAGGTACAACTCTCGGCGGTCACTTCTCGCGACGGCGTTCAGATCACCGTCGACGACAACGGCTGCGGTGTTCCGCAGGCGGAGCGCAAGTCGGTCTTCGGCCGGTTCGCCCGCGGCTCGACGGCGTCCCGCCTGGGATCCGGCCTCGGGTTGGCGCTGGTCGCCCAGCAGGCCGAATTGCACGGCGGCACAGCCGCACTGGAGGACAGCCCGCTGGGGGGTGCCCGGTTGGTGCTGCGCCTACCGGCACCGCGCTGACCGGGTTACTTGAAGTTCTTGTCCCACTTGTCGAAGCCGGCGGCACGCGCGGTGGCCTCGTCCAGGAACCACACCTCGGCGATGGTCTGCTCATAAGCCGGGCTGTCGGGGCCGTGGAAGAGCATCGAATCGGCGTTGCCCTTGATCAGCCAGCCGGCCGGGCCGCTGCCGTCGGCACCGGCCCGGGCCGATCCCCTGCCGTAGGGAGCCTCGCCGGTCTCGGTGACCGAGACGGTCCGGATCTCCACGCCCGGGGCAACGGTTTCCCCGCTCTGGATCACCATGGTGGAATCCGCCGAGTGGTCCTCTCGGACCACCGTCGCGGCTGCCGAGGTCAGACCCGCGGCGACGCCGTCACCCTTGGCATCCCAGCGCAGGAATCCCGCCTTCTGAGCGCTCTCCTCGGTGGCGAACCACACCTCGGCCTCGATGGTCTCGAAGTCGGGGCTGTCCTCGGTGAAATAGCGCCCGGTGTCCTTGTCGCCCTTGATGGGGTAGCCGGCCGGGCCGATGGTGCGCGCCGAGACCCGGATCGAGCCGGCACCGTAGGGGGCCGCCTCGACGACTGCCGGGCCGAGCCTGCTTTCGACCTTCTTGACCACTTCGTGGTGGTGCTGTTCGACCTTCTCGACGACCTCGGCGTGGTGTTTCTCAACCTTTTCGACGACCTCGGCGTGGTGTTTCTCAACCTTCTCGACGACCTCGGCGTGGTGTTTCTCAACCTTCTCCGCCGTAGCCGCCACCACCTTGTGGACGTGCTCGGCCCGCTCGCCGACCTTGTCGTGCAACTTTGCGGCGGCAGCACCGGCGGCGGCCACCGCACCGGACGCCTTCACTCCAGCCGAGACGGTATGGACGACCGGAACCTCGCGGGTCACCCGGCGGATCATCATGGCGAGGGTCAGCAACAGGCCCAGCAGGAATGCCAGGGCCATCAGCCACCAGTTCACGTTGTGCATCAGCGCGCTCCGATCTCACGGGATCCGGCGGGCAGATCCGCGATGGCCTCTTCCCGGCTGGTCCGGGAAACGGTCAGGGTCGCGATCACCCAGGCCACCGCCGAGCCGACCAGGAAGGCCGCCAGGTAGTAGATCCACTGCCATAAGAAACCCATCGTCATTCCCCTCAGTTGACCTTGATCTCGGTGCGACGGTTCTGGGCCCGACCGGCCGCCGTGTTGTTGTCGGCGATCGGCTCGGCGGATCCGGCCCCCTGGCTGCTGACCGAGTCCGCCGGAATGCCCTGCGAGACAAGGTAAGCCGCTACCGCCTTGGCGCGGTCATCGCTGAGCGGGTTGTTGATCGCGTCGGTGCCGGTGTTGTCGGTGTGGCCGACCACCGTCAGCTTGACGTCGGGGCAGACCTTGACCGCAGAGACGACGCCGGCCAGTTGCTGCTGGGCGTCGGGAGTCAGCTTCGCGCTCTCGGTCTGGAACTTGATCGGCGCGGCGAGGTTGGCGTCGACGGTGGCCTGAAGGTTGTCACACGACGGGGCCGCGCCCTGGATCGTGATGTTGTTGATGATCTGCATGTTGGGCCAGCCCGCCTGGGCCGCCGCCTCGACCGCGTCCTTGACGTCCTGGGACGGCGCGGTGCCGGTCAGGGTCAGCGTTCCGCCCTCGACGGTGAAGCGGAAGTCCCCGATATCGCCGGCAGCCTTGAGCAGCGCGGCCAGACCGTCGAACCCGGGAGCCTTCGCACCGGCCTCGATGTCGATCTTGTCGATCAGGTTGACCCCACCGCCCAACGCCGCCTTCAGGGTGCTCAGCAGGCTGTTCTTGGTCGCCAGATCCGGCAGGATGCCGGTCAGGGTGAAGTCTCTGCCGTTACGCAGGATCGACAGTGGGGAGAGGTTCAGCGACGGAACCGACACACTCGGTGCGCTCACGCTCACACTCGGCAGGTCGACCTTCGGCTTCATCGCCCCCCAGCCGAGCCAACCGAACAGCAGCGGGATCAGGAGCAGGCCCAGCAGCCAGCCCCATCCGGGTGAACGCCGGTAGTAGCGCGACTCGGTCCGCCACTCCGTAGCCGTGGCGCTGGCCTTCGCATTCTGCGAACCCGTCATCGGCTCTCCTTACTCCAAGATCGGTGCCGTCGACCTGTCATTGTCGGCGAACCGGTGCAACATACGCCACCGATCGGGCAAAACTGCGCCGACCCCCGGGGAAACATCCCGAACGCCGGATCGGGTCAGCGCACGCCGAGCAGGTCGATGACGAAGATCAGCGTCTGCCCGGACAGCCGGTGGCCGGCGCCGGCCGGACCGTAGGCCAACTCCGGCGGGATGACCAACTGACGGCGACCGCCGACCCGCATCCCCGGGATGCCGTCCTGCCAGCCCTGGATCAGGCCGCGTAACGGGAACGAGATGGATTCCCCGCGATTCCAGGAGCTGTCGAACTCCTCACCGGAGTCGAACTCGACCCCCACGTAATGGACGTCAACGGTATCGCCGGGCTTGGCTTCGGCACCCTCGCCGACGACGATGTCCTTGATGACCAGCTCGGTGGGGGCCGGGCCGCCGGGAAACTCGATCTCAGGTTTGCTCACCGCAACACCGTAGCCGCTCACCGCTCGATTTCGGGACCTAAGCTGCAGGCATGCCCACCCCGCGCCAGCATGGCGACAGCGTCGATGCGGTGGTCGTCGGCGGCGGGCACAACGGTCTGGTGGCCGCGGGGTATCTAGCCAAGTCCGGGCTGCGGGTCCTGTTGCTGGAGAAGCTGTCCCAGGTGGGTGGCGCCGCGGTCTCGGCGCACGCCTTCGACGGGGTGGACGCCCGGCTGTCCCGATATGCCTATCTGGTGAGCCTGCTACCAGCCCGCATCGTCGAAGATCTTGGCGCCGCCGTGCACCTGGCCCGTCGCCGGTACGCCTCCTATACCCCGAACCCGGCCGACGGCGGCCACACCGGTCTGCTCATCGGCGGACGGTCCAGTTTCGCCGCGGTCGGGGCGGCAGCCGACGAGGCCGGGTTCACCGACTTCTACCGCGCCTGCCGCAGTGTCACCGAACCGCTGTGGCCGACCTTGGTCGAACCGCTACGCCGGCGCTCCGATGCGCGCCGCC
>JAHBAP020000298.1 GCA_018500005.2 Mycobacterium sp.
CTGACCGGTGCGTCCAGGCGGGCCCCGCAGGTTCCGCAGAACGTCACCGCCGGCACTGCGGGATGGCAGGCCGGGCAGATCTGGTTCGGGTGTTCGTCGTGCGGAGACATCGTATGTTCCTAGCGGAAGCGGATATCCATCGTCGCCATCCCGAAGATCTTGCGGCCGTCCGCTTTTGCCGCGACCAGCACCACACCGGTGCGGGTCTGGGGATCCAATGACTTGACTTTGCCGCTGAATTCGATGTCCGCGCCCTCGGCGGCGGACACCACCGCGGGCTGGGACAGCCGAACGGTGTAGCGGGTCACCGCGCCGGGATCACCCGACCAGTCGGAGACGAACCCGGCACCCAGTCCCATGGTCAGCATGCCGTGTGCGATGACATCGGGCAGACCGGCCAGCTTTGCGATGTCCTCGTCCCAGTGGATCGGGTTGGCGTCACCGGCCACCCCGGCGTAGTTGACCAGATCACCGCGGGACAACCGGGTGTGGTGCACCGGCAGTACGTCGCCGACCTTCAGATCGTCGAAGGACAGCGTCCCGAGAGTGCGTTCGGTGTCCCCGGCGATCCGGACCTCGCTCTCGGGCCGGACCGCCTTGTGGTAGTCGCCCTCGCCGACCCCCATGATGTCGACGTCATGCATCATCGCCTTCTGCACGGCCACCTTGATCTCCGGATTGATGTCCTCGGCGGTGATACCGACGACGGTGGTGTGCAGGGTGTGCACCCGCTCCCCAGCGGCATCGGTGAAGGTGTTGGTCACGGTGATGAAATCCCGGCCGGCGGTCCGGCGCACCGAGGTCAGTTCGACGTCGATGGTCAGTTCGTCACCGGCGACGATCGGTCGGTGCTGCTCGAAGACCTCCTCGGTCTGCAGGTAGGTGTCGTAACCGACGACGATCGACTCGAACATCCGTCGGTTGCAGGACATGCCCGGGGTCGACGTGAAGGTCAGGGGCGCCGCCAGTCCCGAATAACCCAGATCTGCTGCGGCGGCCACATCCCAGTGGGCGGGGTGATAGTCCTGCACGGCGCGGGCGTACTCGCGCACCTTCTCCCGGCCGACCAGGTAGGTGCCGTCCATCTGATACCAGTGGCCGACCCGCGCTTCCATCGCCGGGGTCTCGGATGCTGCAGTCATGTAGTTTCACCCAACTGTTCTGTCGGCTTCCTCGCCGGGCCGACCTCAGCACCCTAATCTGAGCGCATGCTGAAGTGGAGGCTACTGCTCACCACCTTGCCGGTCGTGGCCGGTGTACTGATCGCGAAAATGGTGCTGAGCTCGGCCTTCCACTTCAACGGCTGGATCGACTTCACCGACACCGCGCTGGTCCTCACCGGCGGGATCTTCCTGATCGGTTTCATGCTCGCCGGGACGATGGCCGACTACAAGGAGAGCGAAAAGCTGCCGGCTGAACTGGCCGCGCAGTTGGAGACCCTGGAGGACAGTCTCGAACACGCGATCGCGGTGAACGGCGAACCGATCGACCGGTCCGCCGTGATGGGGGTGCACCGCAACGTCGCGCAGACCATCTACGGCTGGCTGATGAAGCGCAACACCCAGGAGGACATGTTCGACTCGCTGCACCAGGTGGCACTCACTCTGCAGGATCTGGAGAGGCAGGGGGTGCACGGCGGCGCGGCAGGCAAGATGACCGGCGACGTCGACAAGATCAGGAAAGCCGTCACCCGGCTCGCGGTGATCTCCCGAACGGGCTTCCTCGCCACCGGTTATGCACTGCTGGAGATGCTGATCGTTCTCATCATCTGCTTGCTGATGATCTCCACCTTCAAGAGCGTGGCGGCTGAGGCCATCGTGATCACCTTCGTGACGCTGACCTACATCTACATGTATCGGCTCATCAAAGACATCGACGACCCCTTCGAATACAGCCCCGACGGGCAGCAGGGAACATCAGAGGTGGCGTTGTTCCCGCTTATCGAATATCTGGACCGGCTAGACAGCCGACTCGGGGGCACTGACGACGTGCGCGCCAGCTTCGATAGCCCCGATGGGCGCCGAACGCCCCGATGATCGCGGTGACACACCAGACCGCAATTGCCGCGTAGGCCAGCGGCGAGGTGAGATCGGAAATCGAAGCTCCGAGCGCGGTGTAGACGAAGGCGCGGGGCGCTGATCCGATCAATGCGCCAACAGCCATCTGCCATAACGGCATTCCGAAGGCGCCGAAAGTGTAGGAGGCCAAAGCGTCGGAGATGCCGGGAATGAACCGCTGGCCGACGACCGCCCACAGGCCGTGTCGTTGAATCTGAGAGTCGATGCGCCCGGCCCAGTCGGCGCCGATCAAGGCCCGAGCACTGTCCTTCCCGGCATGCCTTCCGACAAGGGCTGCGATTACCGCCGTCAACGCCGACGATCCCAACGTGACGAAGGTGCCCAGAACCGGTCCGAACAGCAACCCGCTGCCGGCCGCCAACAATGGACCCGGTACGAAGATTGACGCCAGCAATGCCGACACCGGGATGTAGAGCAGCGGCGCGATCGGGCCGCCTGCGGCCACTGCGCCGCGCACCGCGTCGATGTCGACCACCCGCTTTACGGCGACGGGATAGAACAGCGCGAGCGGGAGGGAAACGAAGACCGCCAGTCGCAGAATGTGCGGTCGCCGACTGGCGGGCATCGCATCGTCGCGAACGGTCATCCGAACAGACTCTCGTTCTCCCGGGCTGCCTCGATATAGATCGACGGCAGAGCGATACCCCGCTTTGCCAGTGCGCCCTGCCGAACGGCGACCTCGAAGTGGGCGGACTCCACCGGTGCGGGCGGTCCGGGGGTCTGGCGCTCATCCAGCCAGTCCAGGGCAAGCTGGATTGCTTTGCGCCCGTTGGCGTCCGGCGGTGGCGCGAAGCCCAGCGCGCCGCCGTTGGCGACGAAGTCCACCTGAGTGCCGATCGGCAGCGGCTCGGCATTTACTTGGGTCCATTGGGCGGCTTCCGCAGCGGTGAACTCCTTGCCTCCGTCATCGGTCAGGTCCTGGCAACTCAATACGACCAGAACGTCGGAGCGGGCGGCTGAGACGAAGGCCCGCCAGGCGCGACCAGTCGAGACGAGCTGTGCCGCGGTGATATCCACCGGTCCCCAATCGAAGGCTTGCGACTGCGCCAGCTCTGCGCGACCGGTGATGCTGTCGACCCCGATGACCGACGCGGTCGGACGGCGGCCCGGGAACAAGGTGGTGATCGCCTCACGTATGGCGGCGAACGGTAGACGTTCGGCGAGGCCGGAGACATTGGGCGCACCGACATACCCGTAGTCGGCCGGCGGCCGGTCCAGCGCCAGGTACACGATGCGGGGATCCTTGCGGCCGACGTAGTCGCGCCCGACAAGTTCGTTCGCTTCGTCGTCGACTGCGATCACGACGGAAGGATCCTCCCGTGCGATCGCGCGGCGTGCCTCGGCCTGTGCCGGTCCGGCGGCTCGGCCGGCCCCGGGTGCCGCCACATCCATGTACATCCACTCGACCGTCACCGGCCGGCGGTTGGTCTCCAGCGCCGCGCGCATCCCCCGGTCAACCTGCTGAACCCAGGGCGAGCCTTCGGCCCCCGAGTGGAGCACCAGTATCCGCGGCTTGGATTGGTTGAAGAACCCAAGTAGCAGAATGAAACTCATCAAACAGGCCATGATGAGCGCAGTCTTCCAGGCCTCTTTCATGCGGGCCCCAGTCATATCAGCCCCAGCTGAATCCACCACGGGATAGAGGCGTACACCGCCGCTACGCGCGCCGCATTCATCAGCATGATGTAGCGCATGAATCCCCTTTGATCGGTCCGCTCGATCAGTCCTTCGGAATGCAGTTGCAGTAGACCGTTCGTGCCCTGGTATCGGAAGAAGGCGACATCGCTGAAGATCGACGCGCAGAAGATCACGATCCACGGATTGATGCCCTGGGCGATGGCGATCGGCAAGAGGATGACCGCTGCGGTCAGCGCGCCTGCGGTGACCGGCAGCGCCAACCGAACCGTCAACGTCACCGCCAGGCACACAAGGATGAAAACCGAGAGACTGCCGCCGATGAAATCGAAGTAATGGCGTACTGATCTGGCCAGCGCCTGCTGCAGACCCAGGTAATCCATGATCCGGACCATGCTGTCCAGGCCCAGGAGGAAGAAGATCTGCGGCCAGTCCAGCTGAGAACGAAAATCCTTGCGCAGCAGTGCCCCGGTGACGAGGAGTGCGAGCAGCACGAACCCGGCCAGGTACGACGGCTTGACGTGATGCCAGCCCACTGTCGCGCTACCGAACAGGAAGAACACGAAACATCCGGCCGCCGTCCACTCCGACTGGCTCAGCGGACCCATCGCGGCGAGTTTCCGTCGAATTTCCTCCCGCGGTAGGGGGGTCTCGTCACGGGGCGGGAACAGCAATCGGATGACACCCATGTGCGCCAGGGTCACCGCAAGTGCCGCCACGGCGGCGGCGACGAGCCAGAAGATTCCGTTGAACTCGGCTTGCAACTGTGGCGGCAGGAAGTTGATCGACGCGATATTGGCCGATCTGCTGGTAGCCATCATCGGGGCGAACAGTGCGGCGCCGCCGAACATTGCGGCCAGCAACGCGGTGATGGCCGGTCCTCGTGCCGGCAGTCGCAGTCCGGTCACCATGTCGTTGTACGCGGGGGTGAGCAGCGAGATGCGGGCGTTGGTTGCGGGCATCATCGGTGAGAGCACGTACCCGGAGATCAACAGCGCGGTTTGGTGCCAAAACGCCCGATCGGGCAGACGCAGTAACAGTCGCAGGATCATCCGGTAACTCAGCCCGGACGAACTGATAGTCGCCGACAACGCGAACACGCCCACCAGTAGCAACATGCTCGGGCTGGAAAACCCGGACAGCGCGACGTTGGGGGGCGCCAGACCGACGAACAGGGTTCCGACAACTGCGACGAGCGGACCGACGAACTCCTCGGTGAGGGTGAATACCCACAGCAGGACCGTCGCGGCCAGCAGTGCGGCGAAGATCGAGGCCTGCGTGCTGAACCCGTTTGCCAAAGCCAGGAAGTACGCCGCCGGCGGCACCACAAGCACGAGTGTCCAGCCGACGACGGTCTTGATCGATACCCGGTCCTCGGAGGTCGTGGCTTTGCTTGATCCGCCGTCCATGGTGGGTTCAGGGTAGTGGTCTGGGGTAGAAAAGTTATCGGGGCGAACGCACCGAGGGAGCACACACACGACGAGGAGCGCGACATGGAATCGGTCCGGGGGAGCAACGTCTTGATCACCGGCGCCGCGATGGGCCTCGGCAAGTTGTTCGCGACCAATGCCGTCAAGGAGGGTGCCGCGGCGGTGGTGCTGTGGGACGCCAATAAGTCCGCACTGAAGGAGACCGCCGCCGAATTGGAGGCCGCCGGCGGCACGATTCACTACGAGGTCATCGACGTCACCTCCCAGGCGCGGGTGGCCGCTGCGGCCGACCGGGTGCGCTCAGAGGTCGGCTCCATCCACGTGCTGTTCAACAACGCCGGCATTGTCCGGGGCAACGGCTACTTCTGGGAGAACGATCCCCGCGACTTCACCCTGACCATGGAGGTCAACGCCATCGGGCCGATGCGGGTGGCCCGCGAATTCCTGCCGGCAATGATCGCCTCCGGCAAGGAGTGCCGTCTGGTCAACATAGCCTCCTCGGCCGGACTCAACGCCGTGCCCCGTCTGGCCGCCTATGCCGGCTCCAAATGGGCGGCCGTCGGCTTCTCGGATTCGGTTCGCCTGGAACTCGAGCAGGCCGGCTACGACAACATCAGGGTCACCACGGTCTGCCCGACCTACATCAACACCGGAATGTTCGACGGAGCCAAGGGAATCCTGTTCACCCCGATGCTCAAGCAGGAAGACGTGGTCAACGAGACCTGGAAGGCGATGCTGGAAGGCAGCCCATTCCTCGTCATGCCATGGACGTCCCGGATGAACAAGGTGCTGACCGGAGTACTGCCGACCCGCCTGCGCGACATCTATCTGCGTCGCGTCGGCGTCTACAACTCGATGGACGAATTCACTGGCCACTAGGTCGGCGGTGAGCGAATTCGTCAAGCGGAATCCGGAGGCACCCCCGAACTTTTTCGCCTGGGAGGCAAGCGGTTTGGACTGGCTGTCGGCAGCACCCGCCGGCGTTCCGTGTGCCCGGGTAATTCGGCACGATGCCACCAGCCTGTCATTGCGCAGACTGCACGCCGTGCCGTCGACGGCCGAAGCGGCAAGGGAGTTCGGCCGGCAACTGGCCCACACCCACGACGCCGGGGCGGACGGATTCGGCGCGCCGCCGGACGGGTGGACAGGGCCGGGGTTCTTCGGCCCGCTGCACCACCCGTTGCCGATGAGTCTGGTGGCATATGACTCCTGGGGACGCTTCTACGTCGAAGAGCGTCTTGCCCCGATGCTCGCCCGCGCCGGGGATCGAATTGACGTCCAGACTTGTGTTCTCATCGAAAAGGTCATCGACCGTTGTCGCGCAGGGGATTTCGACGACGCCGATCAACCGGCGCGACTGCACGGCGATCTGTGGAATGGCAACGTGATGTGGACCCGCGAAGGTGCCGTACTGATCGACCCGGCCGCCCATGGTGGGCACCGGGAAACCGACCTGGCGATGCTGGCACTTTTCGGATGCCCGC
>JAHBAP020000012.1 GCA_018500005.2 Mycobacterium sp.
GGGTGGTCGAGGCCGGATGGATCACCAGCGAGCGCACATCGCCGATATTGGCGACGTGGCTGTGCAACTCCAGACCGTTGACGAACGCTTTTCCTGCCTCGACGCCGCCGGTGAGTTCGAAGGACAGCACCGCGCCGGTTCCCTTGGGCGCCAGCGTGCGGCCCCGCTCGTACCACGGTGAGGTGGGCAGGCCGGCGTAGTTGACGCTGACCACATCCGGGTGGCCGGACAGGAACTCCGCGACGCTCTGGGCGTTGGATACATGCCGTTCGATCCGCAGGCTGAGGGTCTCCAGGCCCTGGGCGATCAGGAAGGCGTTGAACGGGGCGGGCGCCGAGCCCAGGTCGCGCAGCAACTGAACCCGGGCCTTCAGTGCGTAGGCCGGCGCCCCGAGGTCGGCGAACACCACGCCGTGGTAGCTCGGATCCGGGTCGGTGAAGCCGGGGAACTTGCCCGATCTCCAGTCGAAGGTCCCACCGTCGACGATGACTCCCGCGATCGCCGTGCCGTGGCCGCCGAGGTACTTGGTGGCCGAGTGCACCACGATGTCCGCACCCTGGGAGATCGGCTGGATCAGATACGGCGTGGCGACGGTGTTGTCCACGATCAGCGGGACGCCGTTGGCGTGGGCCACTTCGGCGACGCCGGGGATGTCCAGGATGTCGATCTTCGGATTCGAGATGGTCTCGCCGTAGAAGACCTTGGTGTTGGGCCGGACGGCAGCCTGCCAGGAGTCCAGATCGTCGGGATCGTCGACGAACGTGGTCTCGATGCCCAGCTTGGGCAGCGTGTAATGAAACAGGTTGTACGTTCCGCCGTACAGCCGCGGGCTGGCGACGATGTGGTCGCCGGCGCCGGCCAGATTCAGGATCGCGAAGGTCTCGGCGGCCTGCCCGGAGGAGAGCAGCAGTGCGGCCACTCCACCCTCGAGTGCGGCGATCCGCTGTTCGACGACGTCGGTGGTGGGGTTCATGATCCGGGTGTAGATGTTCCCCGGCTCGGCCAGCCCGAACAGCGCGGCGGCATGGTCGGTGCTGTCGAAGGTGTAGGACGTGGTCTGGTAGATCGGCAGTGCCCGGGCGCGGCTGGCGCTGTCGGGACTCTGACCTGCGTGGATCTGTTTGGTCTCAAACGACCAGTTGTCGGGCGTGGTCATGGTGGTAGTGCTCCTTGGGTCGCTGGGGATTGATTCACTGGTCGTCAGCCACGGGGCGGACGAGGGGCGTGATCTATCGACAGCGACACATATGAGGGCTCCGCATCAGGTTTCCCTGTCTACTCGGGGGGCCCGTCATGGCGGACCCGCGCTTGCCTTACGGCCCCGAAGGGCCGCTCAACCTGGTCATCACCCAGGGCACCCCACCGCGGTTGGAGGGTTGCCGGCCAGCAAGCCGGGGCTTTGCGCTGGCACTCATGACCTGTCCCAAGACTATCGCACACCCGGGACCGGATGAAAGCTGGTCATCCCTTGTAATGTTGCCCCCAGCGAGCGATTGCTCGCCGGGCTGAGGAGGATGGCGACCCAATGTCGAGCGGACGCAAGATCAAGGTCGAGGGCACTGTTGTCGATCTCGACGGCGACGAGATGACCCGAATCATCTGGAAGCTGATCAAGGACACCCTGATCCTGCCGTACCTCGATGTGAATCTGGAGTACTACGACCTTGGCATGGAGAACCGCGATGCCACCGACGACCAGGTCACCATCGACTCCGCCAATGCCATCCTCAAGCACCATGTCGGCGTCAAGTGCGCCACCATCACTCCCGACGAAGCCCGCGTCAAGGAGTTCAACCTCAAGAAGATGTGGCTTTCGCCCAACGGCACCATCCGCAACATTCTCGGCGGCACCATCTTCCGTGCGCCGATCGTCATCTCCAACATCCCGCGTCTGGTCCCCGGCTGGACCAAGCCGATCATCATCGGCCGGCACGCCTTCGGTGACCAGTACCGCGCCACCAATTTCAAGGTCGACCGCCCCGGCACGGTGACGCTGACCTTCACCCCTGAGGACGGCAGCGAGCCGATGGTCCACGAGGTGGTGCGCATCCCCGAGGACGGCGGTGTGGTGATGGGCATGTACAACTTCAAGAAGTCCATCATCGACTTCGCGCGGTCGTCGTTCTCCTATGCGCTGCAACAGAATTACCCGGTCTACCTGTCGACCAAGAACACCATCCTGAAGGCCTACGACGGCATGTTCAAGGACGAGTTCCAGCGCATCTTCGACGAGGAGTACAAGGAGGAGTTCGACAAGCGCGGACTGACCTACGAGCATCGCCTCATCGACGACATGGTGGCCTCCTGCCTGAAGTGGGAGGGCGGCTACGTGTGGGCCTGCAAGAACTACGACGGCGACGTGGAGTCCGACATCGTCGCGCAGGGTTACGGCTCGCTTGGCCTGATGACCTCGGTGCTGATGACCCCGGACGGCAAGACCGTCGAGGCCGAGGCGGCGCACGGCACCGTCACCCGGCACTACCGGCAGTACCAGCAGGGCAAGGCCACCTCGACCAACCCGATCGCGTCGATCTTCGCCTGGACTCGCGGCCTGCAGCACCGTGGCAAGTTGGACAACACGCCCGAGGTGATCGAGTTCGCGGAGACCCTCGAAGAGGTCGTGATCCACACCGTCGAGGGCGGCCACATGACCAAAGACCTCGCGATCCTGATCGGCCCGGATCAGCCGTGGCAGACCAGCGAACAGTTCCTGGCCACCCTGGCCGACAACCTCAAGAAGTCGCTGACCTGAGGCTGGGCGTGTTCTCGTCCACCCAGGCGATGATGAGGTCGGCGATCAGCTGAGGCGCTTCGAACATCGGAATGTGGCCGACGTTGTCCAGGATCGTCACCCGGTCGATGTCCGGCAGATGCCTGGTGAAGTGCTTCGTGTAGCGCGGATGCGGAAGCACCCTGTCCTTCTCGCAGATCACCAGATTGGTCGGCGTGTCGGTCTCGGCCAGTTCCATCAGGCCGGGTAGCAGCAGCGCCTTGACCAGCAATTGGTAGTACGCCCGGCAATGTGTGACGTCGTCGATGATCTCGGCCAGGTCGGCGTCGGACAGGCCGGCCGGGGTGGCGCTGCACGGAACGCTGGCCGCCGCCTTGGCCCCTGGGAGTTGGGCCGCACGCTGCCGCAGGATCAACGCCGTGAGCCACACCGGCAGCCCGGCGACGAACTTGGCGACGATCTCGTACTTCACCAGAGACCAGCGGTGCCAGCCGCCCGCCGGGGCGATCCCGGTCAGGGTGCGGGCCCGGCCTCGCCGTTCCAGTTCGAAGGCCGCCCAGCCGCCCAGCGAGTTGCCGACGATATGGGCCGTGCCCCAGCCCAATTCGTCAAGCTGAGCCTCAACGTGGTCGGCCAGGGTCCCGGTGTCCAGGAACCACCGGGCGCGCGGGCCGCCGTTGTGCCCGGCCATCGTGGGGGCGAACACCTCGAAGCGGCCGGTCCGGGCCAGCGCCGGGGCGACGTCGTGCCAGACGTAGGACGACATCATGAACGGGTGCAGCAGCAGAATCGGCTCACCCGAACCGAGGTGGATGGGTTCGCGTGTCACCGCTTCACGATAGGTTGCCTGCCGTGATCGTCACCACCATCAACGTCAACGGCGTGCGCGCCGCGGTCAAGCAGCGCTCGCCGGAGAACCTCGGCCTGCTGCACTGGCTCGACGGCACCTCCGCCGACGTGGTCTGCCTGCAGGAAACCCGGGCTGAGGACACCCAACTCGCCGAGGCGCTGGCGCCGGCGCTGGCTGACGGTTGGCACCTGGCCTCGGCCGAGCCGCATCTGAAGGGCCGGAGCGGCGTCGCGATCATCAGCCGGGCACCGTTCACCGGGATTCGCATCGGACTGACGGGAACCGAGTTCGAGAGCCACGGCCGCTATCTCGAGGTCGACCTGCCCGGCGGTGAGACCGTCGCCAGCCTCTACGTGCACACCGGCGAGGCGGGTACCGACCGTCAGTTGGAGAAGGAACGGTTCATGGCCGAGTTGGCCCAGCGGATGGCGGAGTTGTCCGCCGAAGGCCGCCAAGCGGTGCTGTGCGGGGACTGGAACATCGCCCACACCGAGAACGACATCAAGGCCTGGAAGAACAACGTCAAGAAGTCCGGCTTCCTGCCCGGCGAACGGCAGTGGCTTACCGACCTGATGGAATCCGGCTGGGTCGACGTCGTGCGTGCCTTACACCCCGAGCGCCCGGGCCCCTACAGCTGGTGGTCCTGGCGGGGAAAGGCGTTCGACAACGACGCGGGCTGGCGGATCGACTACCACCTGTGCACGCCGGGTCTGGCCGCGCGGGCGCGCTCGGCGCGGGTGGAGAAGCCGGAAGCCTATGCGCTGCGGTGGTCCGACCACGCCCCGGTCACGGTGGAGTTCGGCGCGCCTTAAACCCGGGCCCGATCCAGTCCGGTGAGGCTGTTGCCGCGTGGGTCACCGAGGGCCACCATGCTCTGGAAATACTCGATCACGCGGGTGTTCGAGACATTGAGCGCAGGCCACTGCGGCCAGTCCCAGGTGTCGTTCATGAACGGCTTGGTCTGGTCGTGGCTCAGTACGGTCAGGTGGTTCACGTCATGCGCGGTGGCGGAGCCTTCGAGGAGCAGTCGGCCGTTGGCGCGATCGTGCATCCAGCCGCCGTAGTGCGGTTCCATCTTCAGGGTGTCGACGAAGGCCGTCACATAGCCGTTGTCGCTGAGGTACTTGGCGAATCCGGCGTGGCCGTAGGCGGTGACCATCGTCATGACATCGGCAGTCGAGCCCAGTCGCGCAGTCCGCTCGATGTCGGCGACGATCTGCGGGCTGTACTTGTCGTCGGCGATCCAGCCGACTTTGGCGCCCTGCATTGCGTAGTACAGGCCAACGCCTTTCAGGTCGTCGCCCCACGCCTGGGCGTTGTTGGTGAGGCTATTGGCGAAGGCCCATTTCCCGACGTCCTCGAGCGTCGCCGGAGTCAACCCGGAGAACTTGCGGAGGTTGTTGTAGGCCACCAGGGCTTCGGTCGTGATGGCGGTGCGGCCACCGGCCAGTGCATCGGCGCCGGTGTGGCTGCTGCCGTGGGACATGCCGAACGCCATGATGTCGGTGTATGTCGTCGTGCCGGTTGTTGTCGTGCCGGTTGTTGTTGTGCCGGTTGTTGTTGTGCCGGCCGTGCGATCGGTGATGGTGCCCATACCCATCGCATCGGTCAGGACAGCACCCGACGGGTTGGACAGCATCACGTGGAAGTCCTCCGCGCCCTCGGTCAGCGAATCGCTCTTCACGGCCACGGTGACGGTCTTACCCGTCTCGCCGGGCGCGAACGTCAGGGTGCCTGAAGCGGCGGTGTAGTCACCGCCCGCCGTCGCGGTTCCGTTCGCGGTCGCGTATTGCACAGTGACGGTCTGGGTTGAGGGTGCAGCCAGGGTGACGGTGAATGAGGCCAGCGAAGTGCCGGTGCCGCCGGTGAACTCGATCGGAGTCAGGTAGCTCATCTTGGCTGTGTTCACCGTGCGCCAGTCGTCGGCCAGGATCCCGCCGGTATCACCGGAATTCGGGTTCCAGGACCAGTAGGACCAACTCATATCCTCGGTTCCGTTGGGGATGTCGACCGTGCCGTTGTTGTCGAAGTCCCCGGAGAGGTAGGAGGTGATCGCCTCGAACCAGACCACATCCTTGGGATCCTGCAACTTGGTGCCGAATTCGCCGACCCAGATCGGGGCGATGTTCTGCTCGTAGATGTAGCCCCAGGCGTTGCGGAAGACGTTGGGTAGGTTCGCACCGAAGTTGGCGGTCTGGAACCACGGCTGAGCCCACACCGAATTCGGGTAGTCATGGGGCGAGTAGACGACCCGATTGGGCACGGTCAGGGTGATCGGCCGATCCTTGACGCCCATCAGATTGCCTCCCCACCAATAACTCTGGCCCTTGTAGGTCCCTACCCCCTCGGTGAAGATCAGCAGATTCGGGTTGACCGCCAGGGCGGCATTGCCGGCGCGTTCGGCGGCGCGAGCCCAGTCGTTGGCGCCGCCGCCGCCCCAGGTGCCGTTGTACGGCTCGTTGTGCAGATCGAAGCCGATGACCGTGGGGTCGTCCTTGTAGCGTGCGGCCAGCATCTGCCAGTCGGATACCCACTGGTCCTCGGTGTACTGGCTGTTGTACCAAAGGCCGTTCTCGCTGGTACCCGCACCGGCGGTGCTGCGGTGATGGTCGAGTACGACCCGCATGCCCTTCTCTCCGGCATAGTCGATGACCTTGTCCATCACCTGGATCGGTGACAGGCCCTGGAGATCGGGATTCTGGGCGAAGTCGATCCCGTTGGGTTTCGCGGTGGTGTGCAGCATCTCGCTCGAATAGGGCAGCCGGATGGTGTTGAAGCCCTGGCTCGACATTTGGTCGATCATGTCCTTGTAGCTGCGGGTCCAAAGGCCGTGCGGGGCAAAGGTTGTGCTTTCCGCGCCGAACCAGTTGACGCTGGAGAGCTGAACCGGCTTACCTTGCGCGTCGACGATCTGGTTGCCCGAGGTGTGCAGGTAGCCGGGTGCCATCCCGCCGGAGCCGGGTTCGGTCGCCGATGCGTCGGAAATGCTCAAGCCCGGTGTGGCCGGCGGAGTCGTCGTGGTGTCGTCGTTGACGATGGTCCCGGTGGCGAGAGCGCGGGCGAGGGTGGCACCCGAAGCGTTGGACAGCGTCACCTTGAACGTCTCACTCGGCTCGACCGCCGTGTCACCGATGACGTCGACGTGCACCGTCTGCGAGGTGACACCCGCACCGAAGGTCAGCGTCCCCGCTCCGGCAACGTAATCGGTTCCGGCGGTGGCTGTTCCGTTGGATGTCGCGTAGCCCACGCTCACCGGAGTGGTTGACGCCTTGTCCATCGTCACCGTGAAGATGAAGTGGGAATGCTCGCCGTTGCCCTCGGTTACTGATTGGTCCGCGATGGAGATGGCCGGCGCGGTCGGTGGGGTGGAGGTGCCGATGGCGACGCCGTTGACCTTGATGTTGGTCGGCGCGGATCCGACGGCGCCGGGCGTGGCCTGATAGCCGAAGGTGGTGCTCCGTCCTGCGGCTACGGCGCCGTTGTAGGACATGTTGCTCACGACGTAGTGCGTTCCGGTGTGGCTGGTGATCCGGCCGTTCCAGATGCTGGTGATGGTCGCCGGGGTGTCGAACTCCACCGTCCAATTACTGAGTTTCGACGAGCCCGCGGTCAGCGTCATGTTCGCGGTGTGGCCGGTTCCCCAGTCGTTTACGACGCTGTAGGCCACCGTGTTCCCACTGGAGGGCGGTGGCGTTGCGATGTCGTCATTGGAGATGGTCGCGGTCGCGGTTGTGCGGGCGAGGGTGGCCCCGGTGGGGTTGGACAGGGTGACGGTGAAGGTCTCGGCTGGTTCGACGACGGTGTCGCCGGTGACTTTGACGGCGATGGTTTGGGTGGTGACGCCGGGGGCGAAGGTCACGGTGCCGGTGGCGGCGGTGTAGTCGGCGCCGGCCTTGGCGGTGCCGTTGGCCGTGGCGTAGCCGACGGTAATGGGCGTGGTGGCGGCCTTGGAGAGACTGACGGCGAAGCTCGCATTCGCGGTGCCGCTGTTGCCTTCGGCAACGGTGACATCGGCGATGGAGATGGACGGTGTGATCGGTGGTGTGGAGGTCCCGACGGCAACCCCGTTGATCTTCAGATTCGTCGGCACCGATCCGACGGCGCCCGGTGTGGCCTGGTAACCGAAGCTGGTGGTCTTGCCGGCGGCGACCGCGCCGTTGTAGGACACGTTGCTCACCACGTAGTGCGTTCCGGTGTGGCTGGTGATCTGGCCGTTCCCGATGTTGGTGATCGTCGCCGGGGTGTCGAACTCCACCGCCCAACTGCTCAGGTTCGTTGAACCCGCGGTCAGCGTCATGTTCGCGGTGTGGCCGGTTCCCCAGCCGTTGACCCCGCTGTGGGCGCCGGTACTGCCGACCGTCGTCGCCTCCGGCATGGTCAACGCCTGGGGAACCGGCCACACCGCAAAC
>JAHBAP020000103.1 GCA_018500005.2 Mycobacterium sp.
CACCCCGCACCCGCACCCCGCGCCGAAGGTGCGCCCGGTGGTCGAATCCGACCCCCTTTTATGTCCAAATCCCGCACCCTCGGCTGCCTCACAATGCGATCGGAACGTGTTTCTCCGCGCAGGCGTCGGCGACCGCGGCCACGATGTCCTGAGCGCGCAGGGTCTCCAGGTCTGCGAGTGTGACCGAGCCCTTGTCGGTGCGGTGCTGGGCCGCGACGCGCGAATCCCTCAGCCGCTCGGCGCGTTCGACGACATTGCGGGCGAAGCGGCCGTTCTGCATGAGGTCGATACCGTGGGTGCCGTCCGCGGCGATGAACGCGCGCAGGTCCTGGCAGGCCGTACTGAGCGCGGTGCAGGCATCTGCATCAAGCACCGTGGCGCGCGGTGCGCCGTAGCGGGCCGCGATCTCGACCAGATCCCCCGGGCTGTAGGACTCGAAGCGAAGCTTGCGGTTGAACCGCCCGGCCAGACCGGGATTCACCTCCAGGAACTCGTCGACCTCGCGCTCGTATCCGGCGCCGATAAAGCAGAAGGCGAACCGGTGGACCTCGAGGGCAACGAGCAGTTGGGTCACGGCTTCCATGCCGATCATGTCCGGTCGGCCGTCGTGATGGCGCTCCACCAGCGAATACACCTCGTCGCAGAACAGGATTCGCCCAAGCGAACGCTCGATCAACTCGTTGGTCTTCGGGCCGGAGGAACCGATGTGCTCGCCACAGAAGTCCGAACGCCTGACCTCGATGACCTCCGGGTTGCGGACGATGCCGAGACCCGCGTAGATCTTGCCGAGCGCCTCGGCGGTGGTGGTCTTTCCGGTGCCGGGCGGCCCGACCAGAAGGAGGTGGTTGGTCTGGTTGGTCACCGGCAGGCCGTGCGCCAATCGCAATGCGCGGACCTCGATCTGGTCCTCGATCTCGGCGACGGCGCGCTTGACCTCGGCGAGGCCGACCTGGTTGTCCAACAGCGCGCGGCCCTCGGCCAGCAGCTCGGCGCGGCGCTCCCGGTTATCCGCCTCCGCACGCGCTTCCTCGGACTGCGCTGTTGTCGCGTCCCATCTATTGCTGCGGCTGTTGATGGATTCCTCGTCGGTCACCACCAGTTGAACGCGGGGATCGGACAGCGCCAGCTTGGCCGGTTCGATCAGCGCGCCGTTGACCGCGGCCTTGGACAACCACGCCTGGGCATGCGTCTCATCGCCGAGTTGACGATGCGCCATACCGCGGAGATAGGCCAGATCCGCTGCAATGAGCGGGAACTCACCAGGATCGACCACCGCGACGACGGTGTCCAGCAGGCTACGGCGCATCGCCGAGGGCACAGTGGGATCGGCACGAAGTTCGATGCGGTCAGCCCAGTCCAGCGCCAGCCGGGCCTGTCCGAGGTGGGCGGCGGCGTGCGCGGCCAGTGCGTTGGTGCCCGCCGTCACCGGCGTCATGATCACCGCCTGCGGGGGCAGGACGCGGGCGGCCTCGGCGATCACGTCGGGCCAGCGCTGGGTGGCGAACATCAGATACGCGCGCACGTACTGGCGCCATTGATGGTTCTCCCAACCGTCCAGTAGCACCGGGTCATCCAGCAGCCCAGCCGCTTTCTCGAACTGCCTGCCGTCGATGAGGGCACTGGCATAGGCGATTCCGACGTGCGGCGCCTCGGTCACATTGATGGACAGATAGGGACCGGCCTTGGCCGGTGCGCCAAGAGTTACACCGAGCCGGTTGGTCTCGCGGTGCAGTCGGGCACCGAAGCCGTTGAGTTGCTCCAGCGTCGCCAGTTCATCGTCGCCCGCGGCGAGCCGGCCCAGCCAGGCGTCGGCCATCGCCGGATCTGTTTCGGTGGCTTCCCGGAAGAGCCGGCGCGCAGCGGTCGGATCCTTCTTCAGGACCGCCATGGCCTGATCGAAATACCTGCGAGCGGCTACCGTCGACATGCCGCTCGTCATTTCTGGTACGCCATTTCCAATTCGGCAGCCGCGCAGCCGGACTCCTCTGACGCATAGCGGTTTTCGGCCCTGAAGAACTCGACTGTCAACTCGTAGGTCCGGCCTGCCGCTGAGACTTCGACGATCTCGGGTCCGGTTTGGGAGATCACCACATCGGCCGGCGGAATGGCCCCGCCCGGGGGTCCGACTGAGATCACCGTATGCGGGCGGGGGGCAGGGGGCACCGTCCCGTCGGTGATGCTGACGGTGGTACCCGACGCGGGACGCGGATGCTCGATCACCGCGACATGGGGCATCCGCAGTGTGCCCCAGCGTTTCAGATCGGTGGAATGCACGGTGACCCGCTCACCCGCGCCGGCGGCCCGGATGATGATCCGTTTGGCGATCGCGTCCTCGGCGGCGATATGCACACGGCATGGCTCCGCGGGGTCGCTCAGTGGCAGCGCCAGCCGGTCACCCCCTGCCGTTTTACCGAGGAGGACGCCGGAGACCCCCGTCGGGATGATGACCGACTGCGGTATCGGCCCTCCGGATAACCCGCGCAGGTGCGGACGGGGTCCGCAAAGGTTGGCAGCCAATGCCTGCGCTTGTTCACCCGGGAGTGCCTGCAGGACAACGGCGGGCGGCGCGGTAGGCGGTTGAGCGGTCTGCACGGTCACCGTCGCAGTCGCGGTTCCGTCGCCGAATACGGTGACGTTCTGGACGATTCCGTCGGCGCGCAACGCCCACGCCTGGGCAAGTGTCCCGGTGCAGATATCGGCCGGCCGATAGGCGTATGTTGTCTGCCATCCGGCGTCGCTGCGGACGCTGTTCCACCGCCGGTTGTGCGACTCCAGTGCATTGGCGCCCAGTCGCCGTTCCAATTCGACGATGTCGGTTGCGGTCGCGACCCTGGCCCGGATCCCGTTGCGGCGAAGCAGCATCGAGATGCGCTGGGCGGCTGCCAATGCGGATGCGCCTACCGTGGTGCGCCACCGCAGGGCGTCGCCATTGTCGAGGGCGTTGATCCGGACAACCAGCCAGGTCTCCCGCTGCCCCGCGTATGGCGGGGTCCCGATCAACGTGTCGTACACCCGCGGGTAGTCCCCGGTCGGACGGCGCCGGGCACCGCGACTGACCACTGAGATCGACTCGAGGTCGAGGCCGAGACTCTGGCGCATCGACGGAATCAACCCGGCGATATCGAGGGTGTTTCCGGTCTCCATCCCGGTTGATCCGGTGAACGTCGTTGGGCGATAGGGCTTTCCCAGGATCTGGATGGCGGTGACCGCGATCCCATCCTGGTATCTGACCCCGCCACCGGTCCGATCGTTGGCCACGGTGACCGGCACGTTCAGCGCGAATGGCCGGTTCCTCCGCAGATATAGGTCCGCCCAGGACCAGAGGGGATGGCCGCGCCACGGCACGACGCCGAGCAGCACCGCGATCATCAGGCCCGCAGCAGCGCCACCGTATCCGCCAAACCCCCAGCCGATCACCACTGCAATCAATGCTCCGGCGACGACCGCGATTCGCGTCAGGTCCTTCACCGCGCCCTCCTTGCCCGGGAAACCAGGACCGTCAGCAGTGCGACCGCAGCCGCGGCACCGGCGAACGCCATTGCCATCGTTCGGGCCCGGCGATCCGGGGGTTGCGGGATAGGTGGCGGGGTCACGATCCGGGTCTGTGCCTCGGCTGCCGCCCGCTCCCCTGCCGGTACGTCGAAGGTCAGTGCCGCGACCGGGTCGACGACGCCGTAACCGACCTGGTTGTCGATCCCGCGGGCGGGATTGTGTGCGGTCTGCAGGATCCGATTTATCACCTGGTGGGCGTTCAGGTGCGGGTATTTCGCCCGCACCAGGGCGGCCACACCGCTGACGTAGGCCGCCGAGAAGCTGGTTCCCCAGAACGGGACGTCCCGTTCCCCCGGCCGTGCCGGCGGATAGGCATTGGCCGGACCGCCCTGCGGCGAGAGGCCCATGATTCCGGCGCCCGGCGCCGCCGCGGCCACCCACGGTCCGGCCAGGCTTCTTCGCAGCGGCGCACCGGTGTTGTCGACGGCACCGACCGACAGCACGTAGTCGGTGAACCACGATGGTGAGGACACCGTTTTGACCTGCCGCCAGTCGCGGGGATCCGCCGAGTCGAGTGGGTCCAGCGCCGGGTTTTCCGCGCAGCCGTCTTCTCCCTCATTGCCGGCCGCGGCGATGACGACGGCGTCCTTGACTGTCGCCGCGTACCACACGGCGGCGCCGATGGACTTCTGGTCGAGCGGGTCAGCCGCCGAAACACAGGCCGTCACACTGACGTTGATCACTTTGGCGCCCAGGTTCGCCGCGTGGACTATCGCCCTGGCCAGTGTCGCCACCGTGCCCGCCTTTCGGCCCGTATCCATGTCGCCGGGCCCGGGGTTCTGGGGAGCGAATGCTCGTGAGGACTGCCGGATCGAGATCAGCGTCGCGTGCGGTGCGACGCCGGCTACCCCGTCGGGAGCCGCGGATGCCGCGCCACCCGCCGCCGCCGGCTGGGGCGTCCCGACCGCAGGACTGCCGATGGGTGGCGGGAAGGCCGGCTTCGGCGGAAGGGGCGGCGGCATCGTTGCGCCGGACGGTGCCGCCGAGATCAGCGAGGCGACCACCGTCCCGTGCGCATCGCAATCCGACAGGCCGTCGCCGCCCATGATGTAGTCCCCTCCGGGAATGACCGGTAGGCGCGGGCTGGGGTTGACTCCGGTGTCGATCACCGCGACCGCTACGCCGTTACCGGTCGAGTACTGCCAGGCCTTGCTGACGTTGAGCATGGCGAACCCGGGTGCGGGCAGACCGACATTGGGCTCGGGGACGGTGCTGGTGCGGGCGCAGACATTGCTCTGCCGCATCGCCTGCTCCGGCCCGGGAGCGCCGTCTGGCGGGACGAGCGCCGGGTCGACCCTCGGTGGCTCAATTGCCATCGCGGTCGGCGCGTTGGACAGCATCCCGGTCAGCAGGACCGCCATGGCGACCGCCAGCAGCCGGGCGCTCATCGCATCCGCACCCAGGCGAACAGGCCACCCACCCACGCCGCCAACGGCAGGGCCAGAACTATGGCGGCCAGCTCAAGCCACTCGGCAGCCATCCGCACCACCGGCGTGAACCGGGTGACCGGTACAAGAAGAGCCGCGGCGAGGCCGGCAGCGCCGAAGGCCGCCAACACCACGGTTGCCCATAGCAGCGGTCCCACCGCCCCAGGCGGGTAGGAGAGAACGTAACGCGCGACCCCTGCGCACACCGCCGCCGCCGCGCCGCAGACCAGGGCGACTGCTTGCCGGCGATCGGCGAAGGTCCGCGCTCGACTGATGTAGATCACAACGAAGAGCGCGGCAACGGTGGCCGCACCGACATTGCGTGGCTCACCGGGCATGACTGTGGCCCACACCGCCGCGGGCAGGGCGATGGCGGCGCCCAGGCAGATCCCAGTCAGAA
>JAHBAP020000270.1 GCA_018500005.2 Mycobacterium sp.
GCTCGGAGATGTGTATAAGAGACAGGCCCAGCAGTTGATGGCGCTCTGCCTTCAAGAGCACCGCATCACCATGGGCGCTCGCCAGGAATGGTGGGGCGATCTGCCCCTGTTTGACGACACCACCGAAGCCATCCTCGACCACCTCATTACCGAGGGCTACTTCGAACCAGACGGGCCCTTCCTCCACATCGGACCCGAGGCTGAGCGCCGCTTCGGACGTCGCTACTTCTCCGACCTGACCGCCGTCTTCACCGCTCCTCCAGAGTTTCTGGTTCTCGCTGGCCGCAACGAGGTGGGAACCGTCGGGACCGACCTGTTGACCCAGGAGGTCGACGGCCCTCGGGTGCTGCTGCTCGGTGGCCGGTCCTGGAAGGTCACCCATGTCGACTGGGATCGCCGGCACTGCTTCGTCGAATCGGCCGACGGCGGCGGCCAGGCCAAGTGGTCAGGGATGAGTGGGGGGGTGTCCTACGACATCACCCGCGGGATGCGCGACGTCATCCTCGGCGAGCTGCCGCAAGGGGTCGAGTTCACCTCCCGGGCCGCGGCCGCACTCGACGGGCTGAGGCAGACCTACGCCGACACCGCCGCCGCAGGCCGCCTGATCGTTCGCCTCCCCGACGACTCCTCCGGCCGCTGGTGGACCTGGGCCGGCACTGCAGCCAACCGGACTCTGCAAGCATCGCTGCCCAAGTTGGTCGACCCGAGGCAGAGGCTCGACGAGAAATCGGTGCGCCTGCTGCCCGGGATCAGCGCCGCGGAATTCGGTGATGCGATAGCCGCTGTCGAGTGGCGAGACCCGCTTGTTGACGCGAGCGCGATCCGCGGCCTGAAGTTTTCGGTCGCGCTTCCGTTGGAGTTGGCAGCCCGGACGCTAGGCGCGCGCATAGGAGACCCGGGAAGGGCTCGGTCGGTCTATTCAGAAGAGCGATTACTCACCAGGGGCCACTGATGAGTACGGGGGTTTGGGTGCACTAGGTGATCGGTGGAAGAAGATAGGTCCCGTATCGGCCGGTATGAGGCCAACTACACGGGGCCGTTCTTCACACGGAATCGAACTTGACTGGGCGGTTCAAGCCCTCTACGCGGGGACAAAGCCCCGATGGTGGGCACAACAGGTGTGTGGCCTGGCAAGGTTCGCTCTCACCCTCACGCACACCCCCGCCGCAGACTCACTGCAGGGGCAGGCGACCGGCAGATTGGAGACGGCGGGCGCCGCCTGTTCAGGCGATGAGATCAAGCGCCATAACGGTGAGGTCCAATTCGGCCATCACGATCGCGTGGTCGGACAATCCGCCTTTGGCGACGAGCCCCCGGACATGGTGGACATGTTCGGTGGCGACGATGCCGTAGCTCAGTGCGGTGGAGACGAAGATGTGGTCGAGGCGGAAGCCGTTGAGGTCACGTCTGCCGCGCTTGGAGCGGGAGTACCAGGTGTACTCGCGCTTGGTCGGGTGCAGCGTGCGGAATGTGTCGAGCATTCCGAGATCCTGAAGCCGGTCGATGAACTGAGCGCACTTGTACGGTGTGCCCTCGGGGGACTTGTCGATGTCGTTGCGGCCAGTGTTGAAGTCGCCCATCACGATTAGCCGTTTGTCTTTGCGCGGCTCGATGTGGCACATGACTGCCTCCCACATGAGTTGCTTGCGCTCGACACCCAGAAGTGAGTAGGTGCCGGGCCGCACCTTGTCATCGGGAGTGCCGGGAATATGGACGCAGAGGAGGTGCACGTCCAGGCTCGGTATGTAGACCGCGGTCCACCGGGCGGGGTCTTCGACCTGTTCCAATTCCACCCGCTGGAGTGGCACTCTCGAGGCGATCAGAACACTATGGGTGAGGTCTCCATCTTCACCCTCCGGGCATGAGTGCTCGATGTAGGTGTAGCCGAGTCGCTGGAGACCTATGGTCCACGCATCAAGGTTGTTGCGGCGTATCTCGGTCAGCCCGATGACGGCGGCCTTGCTTTCGGCGATCTGGCCGAGGATTCGCGGCCTCCGCTTTCCTCCGCCCTGGAGAACATTCCATGTCATGACGTGAGTGGTGTTGACAGACTTGGGCACGGCGGTTGACCCCTTTCGGTCAAGGATTCATGAGGCTTTGCCGGTCCCCCCGATGCGCCTTGGGTGGCAAAACCGTAGCAATCGGATTCGGGATTTCCCCGCAGGCGCAGGTTGTGGGCGTGTCGCGTCCGCCGGTCCGGTCTGGTTGTTCCGCCAAGCTGGTCTTGTCGGCCGGGCTGGGTCTTCCGAGTCCCAGGCGGGGCGGTGCATGTAGTTGGTAGCGGCCGTTCGGCGTTAGATGCAGAGCCCCTGTTCGCGGTCGAGCTGCGGGCCGCGCCTTGCCTGGAGTGCCTGGACCGGGGCGGCGAGTTCGGTGTAGACGGCGACCAGGGTGTCGTGGCGGGCCAACAGGGCCGCGGCGTGTTTGTGGCCTATGTCGTCGGGAAAGACGTCGAGTGCGGACAGGTAGCGCCGAAGGCGAGTGGCTTCGTCGGCGGCGGTAGCGCAGAGTTGGTGGTCCTTCGGTTCGCCGAGGTGCTGACTCCAGGGCAGGTGGTGCTGCAGAGTGTCGGTGTTGTCCCGCGATTCGCGGTTCCAGCTGTCCAGGGCGCGAGCGTGGTTCAGCGGGTCGTCGGGGCCCAGCCCGGCGCGGTCGGCGCTGACGAGCAGGAGTTTGGTGTTGGTCCGGCCGGCGAGGGCGGCGAGTTGGCGGAGATCGTCGGGGGCGAGCTCGTCGGCGTCGTCGACGACGATGAGCGCTCCCGGCGGTGGTCGCCACTGCCCCGTGGTGAGTTTGTCGATCGCGCCGCGATGATCGTCGGCCACGTGGTGGGCGTACCGCTGGCTGTGGGCCGCTGCGCGGGCCGTCTCGGTGACGGGAATAGCCAGTGCCCGTGAGCCGCTGTAATGGGCGGCCAGTCCGACGGCCCGAAGGACATGACGGCCCTGCTGGCTCCAATGACGGGCGGCCCCCCTGGCGTGGGCGTCGCGGGCGGGTTCGGCGTCGAAGGGGCCTTCGATGCTGCGAGACCCCAGCGGCCCGTATCCGCGGGGGTCGTCGAGGATCCTCAATGGCTGCACGGCCATATCGCTGTCGATGAGGGCGCTGACGACTTTGCGGGCGGGCTCTGAGAGTCCGTCGAGGGCGGTGTCGGGAGCGTCGCGGTACACCGCGGCGGGGCTTCGGCCACCGGCGGCCGCTAAGTCTTCCTGGTCGTAGTGCAACTCCCCGACTAGCCAAGGTGTCGGATAGCCCTCCGGGAACCTGTTGAGTTCTTTGCGGTCCTCCCAGCCGAATCCGTTCAGAAAGCTGCGGAACTCCTCGTTCAACGCGGCAACGAGGCCTTTGAGGGTCTCGTCGCTGGTGCCGCTCTCGACGGCGGCCTGGAGGCGTTGGTGCTGTTTGTTCAGTAGTTCTTGGCGAGCCCGGAACGCTTGGTGGCGATCCGCCACGCTGTTGGCGTCGAGCGGTGCGCGGTCCAGGCGCCGCAGGAAGTCGTCCTCGATGGCCGTCATCTGCTGCCCTCCTTGTCCTACAGGCTCAGCCCGCTGTCGCGGGACGGGCTTTGACGTTCGTTGTCGCGCAACGCAATCGGTGTGGCCAAGTCGCGGTAACCGGCGGCGAGGGTGGCGCAGCGCCCCAGCAGGGTGGACGCTTCGCGATGGGCCTCATCGTCGGGCACCACGCTCAGCTCGCCGAGGTAGCCGCCCACGCGGGCTAGTGCGCTGTCCGATACCTCCCGGCGCGGGGCCGTCCCGAGGTACTGCGACCAGGACAACGTGTCGGCGAGGGCTGTGGTCAACGCCCTGCTGGGGCCCGGGGTGGCCGCCTCGTCGGTCACCAACAGCAGCTTGGTGTTGGTGGCCGCGGCATTGCGGGTGAACCACCGCAACTGCGCGCTGTCGAGGTGGTCGGCGTCATCGACGATGAGCAATGTTCCCGGCGGCAGCTTCCACTCTCCGCTGCCGAACCTGGTGATCGCCTCCGCAGCTCCGGCTTGCTTGCGGCAATAGATTCCACTGCGGGCCTGGGCCACCGCCGTTTGGCTGGCTGGAATCGTCAGAACCTTCAGGTCATTTCGCCACACAGTCTTTGCGAGCGCGTCCATGATCGCGCGCCGCTCACCGGGAATGACCTCCCAGTGCTCGTGGACCCGCAGCGGCTGGACACTCATGTCGCTGTCGACGATCCGGCCGACCACCGCCCGAACCTCCGCCGACATCCGCATGGTCGAGTTGCCGTAGTAGAGATCGGATTCTTTCGGGCCGTCGTAGACGGTGGCCGGGCTGCGGCCGCCGGCGAGCTCGACCACCTCCACTTCGTTGCGCATCCGCTGCAACTCCCCCGGCAACGGATAGCCGATGATCGCGTCGGGACCGAGCGACTCGCGCAGCGCTGAGCGTTCGGCGGCCTTAACTGCTTCCCGCATCGCGGGGGCATCGGCGAATCCGTATTGATCGACCACAAACGGTGTGGGGTTGTGCAGCAGCGACCAGCCGGGCTTTCGGCCGCGCTGGGCCATGCGCTCCTTGGCTGCGGCGGCGCGTTGCAGCGCCTCGGGGCTTTCGGCGGCGAGTTTGAGTTCCAGGGTGAGGTTGGCCAGTTCGGCCTGCCGGTCGGTCAACGTGCCGGTGTGTTCAAAGGGGTCCGGCGGATGGGCGACCAGGTCGTCGTATTCGGCTTGGTCACGCTCAAGGTCCAGCCGCAGGCTGTCGTAGTGGCGGGGCAGCTGGGCCCAGATGTACTCGACACGTTTCATCAGACCCCGGGCCTTGGCGTTGCCGGCCTCGTCGGTGGCGCCCATCAAGTCCTCGCGGCTGATTTCGGCCAGCCGCGAGGGTGCCGCCAGGCGCACCAACAGGCAGCCATTGATGTGGTCGCGGGACGCCACCAGATCCAGCCCGCCGATCGACGCGCCGAGCGGGGCGAACTCGCTAGAGGAACGATTACGGGCGTCGTCCCAGGCCCGCCGGCACGCCGCGGTGAAGGCCTTGGCGGCCGAGCCGGCGTCGGGGTACCGGGTTCCCGCGACGACGATGTCGGGTGCATGACCCGACCCCGTCATCTGAGCGACCTGCTGGGCAACGGGTTCCAACTCGGCAAGTTCGTTGCGGCGACGTGGAATTGAGCGTTCGTGTCCCGACACCACCCAGTCACGGCGGCGAATCGACTCGTGGTAGGCCCGCTCGAGTGCGACGAGCCGCTTGACCTCGTCCTCCAGTTCCACCTGACGCAGATAACGCGGATCACCCGTCGCGACGGCCTTGGTCTCAGCGGCGGCGCTGCCGATGTCGCCGCCGTCGAGGCTTTCCACCTCCGAGTCGACGGTGTCCCCGCGACGGACCTGTTCGATGAACAAGGCCTTGGCTTGAACCTTCTGCCACATGACGGTGTCGTAGGTGCCCTCGGTGACATAGGTGAGGATCTCGACGTCCTGGTTCTGGTTGCCCTGCCGGATGATCCTTCCCTCACGCTGCTCAAGGTCAGCGGGCCTCCACGGGACATCGACATGGTGGAGGGCCAGGGCGCGACGTTGCAGATTGGCTCCGGTCCCCATCTTCTCGGTGGAGCCGATGATGACCGAGACGTCGCCACGATTGCAGGCGGTGAACAACGCCTTCATCTCGCTGGGCTTGCGGGCCTCGTGGACGAACCGGATCTTGTCGGCCGGCATACCGCGATCGACCAGCTCGTCTTTGATCGCGGCGTAGATGGTGAACTGGTCGGGGTCTTTGGAGGGTGTTCCGCGGTCGCAGAACACGATCTGCAGCGGCCCTGTCTGGGCGAGGGGTTGGCCGGTGTCGGGGTCGGTGTAGACCCGGTCGTCGGCCGCGGCGTGGATACGCATGATCTGCTCTGCGACCGCAGCGGCCCGCGAGTTCTGCGGTGGGTCCATGTGCGCCAGCCGAGGATCCAGCGACACGTTGCGCCCATCGGTGGAGATCTTCAGCGCGTTGTCGCGGGCCGGTTCCCGGGCGTCAAGGTTGTCCATCCTCCAACCCAGATCGGCGATGAAATCGCGGACCTCGGTGTCGGCCTCGAGGGAGATGACCTGCCGGCGGCCGTCACGCAACCTCGGCAGCGCCGTGGGCACCTGATCTCGGGTCACCACATCGGTGAACACCGACGAAATCGCCAGCAGGTCAGCGACGTTGGTGTACTTGCCCACCCGGGTCACCGGCCGCAGCTTGGTGCCGGTGGCATTGACCTCGACGGTGCTGTGGGTCGCGGTAAACGCCGCGCCCCAGTCACCCAACTCGGCGACGCCAGCGCCCTCCAGCAGATCGGGGCGAAGATAGCGCTGCATCACCCACAACTCACCCAGGGAGTTGGCGATCGGTGTCCCGGTGGCGAAGGTAGCGACCCGCTCGACATACTCCTGGTTGGTGATTCCGGCGACAGTTGCCTCGTCGCGGCGGCGCTGGCGCAGCACATCGAGTTTGAGCGCCAGGTCCTCGGCCCGCTCGGAGGAATGCGTATAGCTCAATTCCTCGATGTTGCAGAGCCTTTGAAGATTTTTGAAATGGTGGGCCTCGTCGATCAGAAGGTAATCGCACCCGCTGGATTCCCAGGTGAGCCCTGTGTCCTTCCCGGCCTGATTGAGCTTCTGGTCGAGCCTCTTCTTGGCGTTCTTGATGGCCAATTCGATGCGCTTCTTGGAGCGCGGTGTCTGCGCGGTCTCCATCTGCGCCTTGAGGGCGTACAGCTGCTCTTCGATGTATTTGGCTTTGGTTGCCTCCGAGACCCCGATCAGTTTGAACATCGACTGCGGGACGATGACCATGTCCCACTCTGAGGCCGCCGACTGGGCAATGAGTCGGCGCCGGCCGTCGGCATCGGTGTTGGTCTGTCCGAGAAGGATCTTCGCCCCAGGTACCCAGGACAGGGCCTCCCGCCCGAATTGTTCGCAGATGTGGTTAGGAACCACGATCCATGGCTGGCGGACCAGGCCGAGACGGCGCAGCTGATAGGCGGCGAGCACCATCACCCCCGACTTGCCGGCCCCGACCACATGGTCGATCAATGTTGTTGGCTCAGCAAGGATTCGGGCGATGGCGTCACGCTGATATGGGTGCGGGGTCATCTTCTCGGACAGTCCCGGCAAGGGGAGGTGACGTCCGTCGTGGCGGGGCGCGACCAGGGAGCGGAATCGTTTGTTGTACTCGGCGACGAGACGCTCGCGGCGAGAGTCCTCAGCGAAAACCCAGCGCTGGAACTCTTCTGCGATCTTGGTGCACTTGGCCTGAGCAGCGAAGGTGGCTTCGGTGTTGAGTGAACCGTCGTCGTTGTTGACCACCACGGAGCGGGAGTTACACAGGGCTTCCAGCAGGCTGACGGCGTCGAGGCCCTTGCCCTCCATCCCCCAGGTCTCCGTCAGGAGTCGGCCCCGGCGCATCCAGGAGGTGACCTCGACCACCCAGCGGCCGCCGATGTGCTCAGCGCCGACCGACTGCACGCCAAAGGTTTCCCGCGCGAACTGGGCGACGGCATCGGCGGGAATCCACGGCGCACCGGGGCGGGCTTTGATTTCCTCGGCGGTGCGATCCACCGGCAGCACCGCCTTGAGCGCGGTGACGTATTCGTTGTAGACCAGGGGCTCGTCGCGGCTGGCGTCGATGGCGTGGGCGAGCTTGACGCGGACGTTGCCCGACAGCGCCCGGGTGGCCGGAACGAGTTCGGCCGGGTCGTCCAGGCTGGGATACACCAGCCCGTCGAGCAGGCTGCGCGCGGTCTCGGCATCCACCTCGAGCAGATCGGCGATCAGGGGTAGGTCGACCCGTTGGGTGCGGTGCAGGCTGATCGCCAATGCTTCCTCGGGGCTGGCCGCGTATTGAACTTCGACCGGGGCCGTGAGCAGGTCGGTGGAGAAGATGGGCGCCTTGCGGGCCTCCCCGGTGGCCTCGTCGAAGATTTCCAGGGCCGCGACCACCGCCCAGCCCGGGTCGTCTTTGAAGGCGTCGAGGTGAGCACGCCGCTTGTGGGGATCGCGCTGTTGCCAGGCCTTGGTGTCCCATTCCTCGGCTAGTTCGGGTGGGACCTCGCCGGTATAGGGGCGGCCGGGCTCGCCCTCCTGATCGCGCCACTTGGCTTCGAAATCGGCGACCTTGCGGTCGTGAACGTCCTGGGTGATCTCGGTGGGGATGACCCAGGTGAAGCGGTTGAGTGGTCCGTGGGTCCGCACGTACCGGTCGTAGAGGGCGTTGAGGTGCCCGCGGATCTGGTTGCGTTCGGTGGCGCTGCGCCCGTCGCGCTGGGCGGTGATGAGGGTGTTGGCGGCATCGCGCAGGTCGATGAGTTGCCGGGTCTCCGCTTCGCGGCTCTTGGGGACCCGTCGCGGCTCCCAGGTATGGCCGGTCCACTCCTCGAAACGGCGCTGGTCGTGGTTGTAGCGCAGCGTGTAGAGCGGGGTCTGCTCGCCCTGGTCGGCGGGGGTGATCAGACCGGGGTCGAAGGACAGCTCGGACACGGTGGTCAACTGGGCCGCCGTGGCGGTCAAGGCGCGGCCCTGTTCCACCGCGGCGGTGATGGCCGGGCCGAGACGATCACGCATCTGGGCGGCCAACTCCTGGCCGGACAGGCCCGTCACGACGAGGTTGGCGCTGCCGTAGAGACCGTGGCCGAGACTGGTTCGGCCCAACACGTTGTCCGGGTTGGCCTGGAAGTAGGCATTGATGTCCACGCGATCCTCACCGATCTCCGCCGGTGTGGATTGCAGCCAGATCGGTTTGTCCTCGGCGCTGCGCGGCTCGGTGCGGCGACGCAGGATCAGCAGATCGGTGACCGCCTCGGTGCCGGCCACCCGTGAGAACGCCTGGGAGGGAAGACGCAGGGCGGTAATCAGTTCGGCGCGGTCGGCCATCTCGCTGCGGGCTTTGTCGGAGACGGCATCTAGCGTCCACCGGCTTGTCAGCACCGCGACGAAACCGCCGGGTGCGGTCAGCGCAAGTGACTTCAAGATGAATGCGTTGTGGATCGAGTGCTGGCCGGTCGGGTTGTAGGCAGGGTCGTGAACGACGTATCGACCGAACGGGACGTTGCCGATCGTGGCGGCGAAGGACGCCTCGGGCACCCGTGTCTGTTCAAAGCCTTCGTTTCTGATCTGCGCCGACGGGTAGAGCGCGGAAGCGATCCCTGCGGTGATCGGATCGACCTCGACACCGACCAAGAC
>JAHBAP020000296.1 GCA_018500005.2 Mycobacterium sp.
ACCAACGCGGCGGTCTCCCGGGCGTCGAACGGGATGACATCGACCTGCTTGAGCAGACCGTCGGTCCACAGCGCACCGACCACCTGGGGGATGCGGAGCACCGAACGAACGGTCACGATCAGCGGCGTCGCCGCTTCCTGAGCCAGGTGGTACACCAGACTGGCCGACAGCGGATCCAGCAGGCGGGCGTTGTCGACGATAATTGGCCGCGAACCCGCTTGGGCCAGAAGCGATTCCGCCGCCGAGCTGATCAGCGCGGCAGGTTTCCCGGCCTCGTGGACGTCGATCAGCGGACCGAACGCACCGAACGGAACCGAGGACTGCGCGAAGGTACCGACCACCCACAACGGCTCGCCGCGGCCGAGTCGTTCGGCGGCCTGGGCCGCCAGGGTGGTCTTGCCGACGCCCTCGTTACCCACCATTGCGACGCCGGCAGGATTCTTCTGCAGCGCCACGACGAGTCGGTCGAGCGCATCGCGGTGCACCAGGGGCCACTCGGAAATCGCCATAGTGGGGGACTCTATTTGCCTCACAATTCGGCTGGCCGCAGATCCGCCGCAGCGCCCTCAATCAGGCGCTCCAAGGTGGTGTGGTCCGGGGAGTCCCGTTCGATGGTTCCAATGACGGGGGCTAGGTTTTGAACGTGCAACAGCGGGATTGGGCGGTCTGTGTGTACTGCGCCGCCAGCCCACGCCACCCCGAGCTGCTCGACCTGGCCCGCCGGGTCGGGGAGGCGATCGCCGATCGCGGGTGGACCCTGGTCTCCGGCGGGGGCAACGTCTCGGCGATGGGCGCGGTGGCCGCCGGTGCGCGTTCCCGCGGCGGGCGCACCGTCGGGGTGATCCCCAAGGCGCTCGTGCACCGCGAACTCGCCGACATCGACGCCGACGAACTGATCGTCACCGACACCATGCGCCAGCGCAAACAGGTCATGGAAGACCGTAGTGACGCGTTCCTGGCATTGCCCGGCGGAATCGGCACGCTGGAGGAGCTTTTCGAGAGTTGGACCGCCGGGTATCTCGGTATGCATGACAAGCCGCTGGTGCTGCTCGACCCGGATGGCCACTACGCCGGACTGCTGCGCTGGCTGGACTCGCTGGTGCCCGGCGGTTACGTCGCGCAGGCGGCGCTGGACCGATTGGCGCGCGCCGACGACGTCGAGGACGCGCTGAACCTCTGTGTGGGCGACTGAGGGAACAGGCCTACAGGTAGATCACCTTCGCAAGTGCGACGGTCGCGATCATCGTCAGGATCAGCATCGGAAGGCCGACCTTGACGTAGTCGGTGAAGCGGTAGCCGCCCGGCTCCATAACCAGCATGTTGGTCGGTGACGACATGGGTGTCACGAAGGCCGCCGAACAGGCGATCGCCACCGTCATGCCAAAGGCTTGCGGGGAGACGTTGAGTGTCTGTGCCGCCTCGATCGCCACCGGCGCGATCAGCACGGCCGTCGCGACGTTGGAGATGAAAAGACAGGCAACCGCAGTGACCGCGAATACGGTCGCCAGCATCAGAACCGGTCCGAGCGTCCCCAGGGTCTTCACCAGGGCGTCCGCCATCTTCGTGGTCGCACCGGTTTTGGTCAGCGCAGTCGCCAGTGGCAGCATTCCGGCGATGACTACCAGAGTCCGCCAGCTGATCACCTGATAAACCCGGTCGGCCGGGACGCACCCGGTCCCGATCATCGCCAACGAGGCGATCAGCGCGACGGCGACATTGGGCAGTAGCTGCAATGCCATCGCAGCGACCATCAGAACGAGAATGGCGACCGCCACCGGCGCTCTGCCCGGTGCCTTGAGCCGCTCTTCGTATTCACTCGGAAGATTGAGCAGGAAGAAGTTCTCCCGGTCCTTTCCGAGGCGTTGGATGTCGTGCCAGTTGCCTCCGACGAGGAGGGTGTCGCCGAAGTCGAGTTTCTGTTCGGCAAGATTTCTGCTGATCGATCGGCCGCGCCGCCGGACACCGAGTGCGGTGACATTGAAGGCAGAGGGGAAGTCGAGTTCGGCCACCGAGGCACCCACTGATTGCGACTCGGGAGCCAGCATGACTTCAGCGATGCCGATGTCCTGCAACATCTTCTGACGCGGTCCCGGCGGCAGTGGTCCAGCGGCGGAACATGACAGGGCAGCCGTGACATCCGACAGGCGGCTCTCCTCGATCAGGGTGAAGAGAACATCGCCGGCTTCAATCACCGATTCGGCATCCGCCGGAAGAAACCGGCTGCGTTGGCGGTCCTTCCGGTCCAACCCGAGCAGTTCGACGTCCTGTTCGCGCAGCGACTGCCGGATTGCTGCCGCGGATCGGCCGATCAGCGGTGAACCGCCGTGCACCTCAAGTCGCCGCCAGCGATCCGCGAGACCATAGGTCGCGATGAGGTCCGCTGCTCCGGGGGAGCCATCCTGGACTCGTTCAGTACGGCGCTTGCTCAGTAGATTCCGGCCGAACAGCAGCATGAATGCCACCCCCAACGCGAGTGCGACCACACCAAACGGGGTGAAGCTGAAGAAGCCGAAGAGTGGTTCGACACCGCTGTCCCGCAACGCGTTCTCAACGATGACATTGGGCGACGATGCGATGAGCGTCATCATTCCGCTGATCATCACCGCGACGCCCAGTGGCATCAGGAGGCGCTTTCGGTTCAGCCCCGTCTTGGCGGAGACGGACAGTACGACCGGGATGAGCATGGCGACGATGGCCGAGGAATTCAGCACCGATCCGATCCCTCCGGCCAGGAGCATGATCAGCGCGATCAGCCGGGCTTCGTTGCTTCCGCCCAGTCGCACGATGAGATGGCCGAGCGACTGTGTGACGCCGGTGTTCACCAAACCTGCGCTCACCACGAACACCCCGGCGATCAGGATCACCACGGGGGAGCCGAAGCCGGAAAGCGCCTCGATCGGGCTGAGCACACCGGTCGCCATCAGGGCCACCACGACGAACATGCCCACCACGTCGGCGGACGGCCGTCCCCACGCGAAGAGTGCGATGGCAGCACCCAACACGCCGAGGACGGTCAGCATGTCGTGCGTCATGAAGCAACCTCACCGTTAGGGGCCGATATCGACGGTTATCAGTGTGGGCTGAAAAACACGCACGAGCCGCGTCATTACATCGAACTGGGTGGCGTCCGGGAGGGCCAATTACCCTCTGAGGGGTGAGTGCGACGTTCTGCGGGCGGCCGGTGGCCGGCGATCGCGCGCTGATCATGGCCCTGTCTCTTATACACATCTGACGCTGCCGACGAAG
>JAHBAP020000126.1 GCA_018500005.2 Mycobacterium sp.
AAGCAGGACGCCGCCCCGAGTGGCCCGACCACGTGCGAGGCCTGGGCGGAGACCCGATCGACGCTGCTGGCGATTCCAGCGCTTCCGAATGGTTGGACCTGGCAGACCCCGAACATCGCCACGCTGATCAGAAACCAGAACGCCCCGGTCGCCAAGGCGCTGGATCTTTTCGAGCCGAAAATCGCCCCGCAACCGGCCGATGTGGCCCAGGCGGCCGGGGATTATCTGGCGGCCCGGCGAAATCAGATTCAGACGCTCGGCGACGGCAGTTACCGACCGCAAGACGGCGCCGCAGTCGACACCGCCCTGGAGCACCTCAACGAACTCTGCGGCATCGCTCCCGGCGGCCGCACGATCTGATCCAGCAGGCGGGTCGAGGGGACGATCAGTCGTCGGCCTCGGATGCGGCCAGGGCTGCTTCGATCCGCGCCCGCGCACCGGCCAGGTGTTCCTCGCATCGACGGGCCAGTGCCTCGCCGCGTTCCCATAGGGTCAACGATGCGTCCAGATCCAGCCCACCCTGCTCGAGTACCCGGACCACCTCGATCAGTTCGTCGCGGCACTGCTCGTATCCCAGATCGCCGACCGGGGTTTCACTCATGGGGCTCCATCCTCGCGTCCGGTGCTCACGGCGCCCACCGCGCCGTCGGAAAGCCTGATACGCAACGTCATTCCCGCGGGGGCGTCCTCGGTCGACCGCAGCACGGCCGCTGCCCCGTCCACCCGCTGCACCACCGCATAGCCGCGGGCCAGGGTGGCGGCCGGCCCCAACGTGGACAGCCGGGCCCCCAGATGTCCCACCCGCTCGGACTCGGCGCTCACCAGGCGGGTCACGTCTCGCCGCCCGGCCGCCCGCGCCCGCTCCACCTCGACGAACCGTTCGGTGATCGTCCGGATCGGGTCGGCCAGGGCCGGCCGACTGCGCAGCGCAGCTAGAGTGTGCTGCTCGCGGCCGACCCAGTTGCGCAGCGCTCGAGCACAGCGAAGCCGCAACTCGGCCACCCGGGCCAGTTCGGCATTCATATCAGGCACCACCCGCTTGGCGGCGTCGGTCGGGGTGGCCGCACGTAGGTCGGCGACCAGATCGCAGACCGGGTTGTCCGGCTCATGGCCGACAGCGCTGACAACCGGGGTGCGGCAGGCCGCGATGGCCCGGCACAACGTCTCATCGGAGAACGGCAGTAGATCCTCCACGCTGCCGCCGCCACGGGCGATGATGATGACGTCCACCTCCGGGTGGGCGTCCAACTCTCGCAGCGCCTCAACGATCTGGGCCACCGCGGCGGGACCCTGCACCGCGGTGTTGCGGATGGCGAACCGCACCGCCGGCCAGCGAGTGGCGGCCACCGAGGTCACGTCCTTCTCGGCATGACTGGCACGGCCGGTGATCAGCCCGATCATGCTGGGCAGAAAGGGCAGTGGTCTCTTCAGTCGTGCATCGAAAAGACCCTCCGCTGCCAGAACTTTGCGCAGCATCTCGATGCGGGCGAGCAATTCGCCCAGCCCTACCGCCCGAATCTCACTGAGGCGCAGGGAGAATGTGCCGCGACCGGTATAGAAATCCGGCTTGCCGCGCACAATCACCTGGGTGCCCTCGGTCAGCTTCACCGGGGCACCGAGCATCAGTTCACGTGAACATGTCACGGTCATCGACATGTCGGCCGCCGGGTCGCGCAGCACCATGAACACGGTGTTGGAGTTGTTGCGGGCATTGATCTGGGTGAGTTGGCCCTCCACCCAGACGCTGCCCAGGCGGTCGATCCAGCCCTTGACCCGGATGGCCACCGCGCGGACCGGGAACGGATTGTCCGCAGAACTGCCCGGCGCTGTGCTGCTCGGGCCGGTCATCTGCCCGATTTCACTTGGCTGTCGCGCGGGTGATTCTGTTGGCCAGCAGGGTCTGGAACGGTGCGCGGGCCTTCGCGGCCTCCTCGAACGCGAGTAGCGCCTTCAGGTCGGACACGTTCATGGATTGGATCCGGGCCCGCAACTGGGCCAGGGTCAATGACTCGTAGTCCATTTCCACCGCAATCGCCGGCGGGGTGGCGCCGGCCGCCGGCGTCGGCTTCGGGTCGGCCGCGCGTGCGGTCCGCCGGACTGTCGGGTCCGCCGCGTCGGTGACGGAGTAGAGGGCGAAGCGGCCCTCGGTCTTGCGCTCCCCGTTGGGTGCTGGCCGCTCGGGTTCGTCGGGCAGATCCTCGTCGAACGTGGCCCAGTCCGGCTTCTCCTCCTTGGGCGGGAAAAGGGACTCCAGAGTGGCGTCCCCCTTGATGACGAGCCCGGCCAGATCCTGCTGGATCTTCATCACGAGCTGCGCGACGGTGCTGGCCATCGTCATCGGATACATGACGATCGTCTGCGGCAGCCTGCGGGTCTCCTCCAGAGCGGTGACGGCGGCGCCGACCAGCAGGCGGATCCCGTACGGTGCGTTAGCCATGGCCAACAGCGTACGGCCGGACCGCCCGGACGCGGGAGAACGTACCCTGAATCCATGCCGCCAACAGTCAACATGGGGATCCCCGGCACCACCGGCTCCACAGCGCACCGCGATGGCAAACGGGTGCTGCTGGCCGAGCCGCGGGGCTACTGCGCAGGAGTGGACCGGGCCGTCGAGACCGTCGAGCGCGCGCTGGAGAAACATGGGGCGCCGGTCTACGTGCGGCACGAGATCGTGCACAACCGCCACGTGGTGGAGACCTTGGCCCAGCGCGGCGCGGTCTTCGTGGCCGAGACCGACGAGGTGCCGCAGGGGGCCATCGTGGTGTTCTCCGCCCACGGCGTGGCACCCACCGTCCACCAGACCGCAGCCGCCCGAAACCTGCAGGTCATCGATGCCACCTGCCCGCTGGTCACCAAGGTCCACAATGAGGCCAAGAGGTTTGCCCGGGAGGACTACGACATCCTGCTGATCGGCCACGAGGGCCATGAAGAGGTGATCGGAACCGCCGGAGAGGCTCCCGATCACGTCCAGTTGGTGGACGGCCCAGACGCCGTCGACGCCGTCACCGTGCGGGATCCGGACAAGGTGATCTGGCTGTCGCAGACCACGCTCAGCGTGGACGAGACCATGGAGACCGTGGCGCGTCTTCGTGAGCGCTTCCCGACGCTGCAGGACCCGCCCAGTGACGACATCTGCTACGCCACCCAGAACCGGCAGGGCGCGGTCAAGGCGATGGCGCCGGAGTGTGACCTGGTCATCGTCGTCGGCTCTCGCAATTCCTCGAACTCGGTGCGACTGGTCGAGGTGGCCTTGAATGCGGGGGCGCGGGCGTCTTTTCTGGTGGACTATGCCGAGGACATCGACCCGTCGTGGTTAGACGGGGTGACCACCGTCGGCGTGACCTCCGGTGCCTCGGTGCCCGAGATCCTGGTTCGCGGTGTCCTGGAGCGGTTGGCCGAGTTCGGTTACGGCACAGTGCAAACCGTGACGACCGCCAACGAGACGCTGGTGTTCGCGCTACCCCGCGAGATTCGTCCCGCGCGATCCTGACCTAACGCTCGCGCCGGCGCCCGTCGGGGTCGGAGTCGTAGGGGTCGGAGTCGTAGGGGCCGGAGTCGTAGGGGCCGGAATCCCGGTAGCGCACCCGTGAAACCGGGTGGTGCTGCGGCGCAGGCGGCCGCCGACGCGGCTCGTAAGGGGTCTCGTAGGGGGCTTCGTAAGGGGCCTCGTAGGGCGATGGCCCCCCGTACTGCGGCCGGGCCTGGTAGCCGCGGCCAGCCTCGTAG
>JAHBAP020000165.1 GCA_018500005.2 Mycobacterium sp.
CGCCGGAGCGGCGGAAGCCGGGGCCGGTGACGACGAAGAAGCGGCCGAACCGTCGGACAAGGACAAGGCTTCCGGCGACTTCGTCTGGGACGAGGAGGAGTCCGAGGCCCTGCGCCAGGCCCGGAAAGATGCCGAGCTCACCGCCTCGGCCGACTCGGTGCGCGCCTACCTCAAGCAGATCGGCAAGGTCGCGCTGCTCAACGCCGAGGAGGAGGTCGAGCTGGCCAAGCGCATCGAGGCCGGCCTCTACGCCACCCAGAAGATGGCCGAACTGGCCGAGGCCGGCGCCAAATTGCCGGTGCAGCAGCGCCGGGACATGCTGTGGATCTGCCGTGACGGCGAGCGCGCGAAGAATCATCTGCTGGAGGCCAACCTGCGTCTGGTGGTGTCGTTGGCCAAGCGCTACACCGGCCGCGGCATGGCGTTCCTGGACCTGATCCAGGAGGGCAACCTGGGCCTGATCCGCGCGGTGGAGAAATTCGACTACACCAAGGGATACAAGTTCTCGACCTATGCCACCTGGTGGATCCGACAGGCCATCACCCGCGCCATGGCTGACCAGGCCCGCACCATTCGTATCCCAGTGCACATGGTCGAGGTGATCAACAAGCTCGGTCGCATCCAGCGCGAACTGCTCCAGGACCTCGGTCGAGAGGCCACTCCTGAGGAGCTGGCCAAGGAAATGGACATCACCCCGGAGAAGGTGCTGGAGATCCAGCAGTACGCCCGGGAGCCGATTTCGCTGGACCAGACCATCGGCGACGAGGGCGACAGCCAACTCGGCGACTTCATCGAGGACTCCGAAGCCGTCGTGGCCGTGGACGCGGTGTCGTTCACTCTGCTGCAGGATCAGCTGCAGTCGGTCTTGGAGACGCTGTCCGAGCGCGAAGCGGGGGTGGTCCGGCTCCGGTTCGGCCTGACCGACGGGCAGCCGCGCACCCTCGACGAGATCGGCCAGGTTTACGGCGTCACCCGCGAGCGGATTCGCCAGATCGAGTCCAAGACCATGTCGAAGTTGCGGCACCCGAGCCGCTCGCAGGTGTTGCGCGACTACCTGGACTGAGCACCTGCAGTCAGAACATCACATCCGGCGTTTCGGCAAGCCGTCACATTTCCGCTACGCGGGGTAACGGGTATAGCCTATTAGTTGCTGAGAATTTCACACTATTGCTTTGAGACGGGACTCAAAAGTGAGAATCATCACTCGTTCAGTAGGACTGGCTCTTGCATCAACCGGTTGCGCCGTCGCCCTGGCGCTGTCGAGTGCCACCCCGGCCACTGCTGCCAACACCGCACTCATGGTCAACGGATTCGGCGCCGGTGATCTGAACTTCCTCGAGATGGCCAGCATTCTCGGCGGCATGTTCGGCGGCTACCAGCGCATCAACGTCTCCTGGCCCCAGCAGGCCCGCCCCATTACCGGTCAGGACAGCTTGCTGCTGGGCGAGTCCATCGACGTCGGGGCCGACAATCTCGACGCCGCCCTGACCACCGCGCTGGCCCAGCTGAAGCCCGGCGAGCATGTCACCCTCGTCGGACTGTCGGCCGGCGCCCTGGTTGTCGATCAGGAACTCCGCCAGCTCCTCGCAGATCCCAACGCTCCGGATAAGAGCAAGCTGAACGTCGTGCTGGCCGCTGATTCCAGCCGCATGCTGTTCAACCAGAACAAGAACTACAAGATCCTCAAGTACACCTACACTCCGCCGCCGGACACGATCTACGACACCACCGTCGTCACCGCCGAGTACGACGGGTTCGCCGACTTCCCGGACCGCCGAAAGCTGGTCGCCGTGCTCAACGCCGCAGCCGGCGCGTTGCTGCAGCACGTTCCGGCGATGTTGACCAACCTGTCCACGGTCCCCGCCTCCAACATCACCGTGACCACGAACAGCCTTGGCGGCGTGACGACGAGCTACCTCATTCCGGCCAAGGAGCTGCCCCTGGTCCGGCTGTTCCCGACCCTGAAGCCGCGGGAAGCCGAACTGAAGAAGGTCATCGACAGCGCTTACGTGCGCAACGACAACACCGCATCCGCCAGTGCGGTGGCAAGTTCGGTGGTCTCGGTTCCCGCCGCCAAGCCGGCCCAAGCAGCCCAACCGGCCCAAGCAGTGCAAGAGGTCCAGCCGGTCCAGGCAAAGCTGGCGCGCCACACCGCAAAACGGACCAAGAATGTGGCCGGTTCCCCGAAGGCGGCTGCGGCCGATCGCGGTCACCAACGGCGCGCCGGTTAGCCATGCGAACATCGATCCGCTCGATCGGCCTCGCGCTGGCGGCCGCCGGATGTGCCGCGTCGCTGGCGTTGACGACGGCGACCGCGGCCGAGGCGGCCAATAAAGCGCTCATGGTCAACGGCATGGGCGCCGGCAACCTGTCGGATATCGCGATGGCGGCCATCCTCAACGGCATGTTCAAGAACTACTCCCGCCAGAACGTTCCGTGGCCGCAGCAGGCCGGGCCGGTGACCGGCAAGACTGACATGACTTTGAGCCAGTCGGTGAATGTCGGTGCCGACAATCTCGACGTGGCGCTTACGGCCGCGCTCGCCCAGCTCCAGCCCGGCGAGAAGGTCACCCTCGTCGGGCTGTCCGCCGGTGCGCTGGTGGTCGATGAGGAGCTGAAGCGCCTGACCGCGAAATCCGGCGCGCCAGACGCGAGCAAGCTCGACGTCGTGCTGGTCGCCGACTCCAGTCGCTGCCTGTTCAACAAGAACCGCTACGACAAGAACCTGAATTACCAGTACACGACCCCGGTGCCCACCAAGTACAACACCACGGTGGTTACCGGCCAATACGACGGCTACTCGGACTTCCCGGACCGGCCGAACGCGCTGGCGGTGGCCAATGCCATCGCCGGCTCGCAGCTGGTCCACATCCCCTCGATGCTGACCGATCTGTCCAAGGTGCCCGCCTCGAACGTCACCAAGACCACGAACGCGCTCGGCGGAGTGACCACGAGCTACCTGGTTCCCACTCCGACGCTTCCGCTGGTGATGCTCAACCCCAAGCTGAAGTCCAAGGAGGCGGCGATGCGCAAGACCATCGACGCGGCCTACAGCCGCAACACCCCCAAAGCGGCGGCCGCGGAGAAAACTGCCGCAGCGGTCTCCCAGCGTTCCGGCGAGCGCGCCAGCCGCTGAGTCCTACGACGTCGGCTTGAGTTCCAGAGATTCCAGCCGAAGCAGGTTGCGACGCGGTGACGGAGTATCGACTCCGACCAGTGCGGTGCCGTCCGCCAGGATGACCAGGCCCTCTGCGTTCTCCGGGCGACCGCCGATGCGCCACACCGCCTCGGCCCCGATCTCGCCGCCCGCCGGCTCGAGTTGATCGGGTAACCGGGCAATGGCGCTTCCTTGATCGGACAGCAGATACAAGCATCCGTCCGGCCCGAGGGTCGCATCGCTGATATCCGGAAGCTGTTTGCGCAGTTCCTTGCTCAGCGTCCAGGTCGCCAGCTCGGTCAGCGTGGTGTCCGCGGGTGCCGGCGGGACGGTCACCGCACCGCGACGCCATCCGACCGGTTGGTCCCCCGGCGGCCCGAATTCGAGGATGACAGCCGGATTCTTCTCTTTGACCACCAGAAGATGGCCGCGCTCGGCCAGCAGCAGCGACTCACCACGCGATGAACGATCACCGAGCCACGCTTCCCGAAGCGGGTGTCCTTCCGGAACCTCCAGAAGCACCGTGCCCAGTAGCGCCGGGGCCGCCAAGTCGATGTGGACGACCCGGGCGGGCTGCTCCTGCAGCACCAGAACGGTTTTCGGACCGGTCGCGGCCACCGCCTCGAATTGAGTACCACCGTCGGGCAAGTTGAGCCCGGACAAATCGGTGCCGCGCCAGTTCAACGGCCAGGAGTCTGCCACCGCCGTGAACAGGGTCGGTTCCCGATCACCCACGGCCAGCACCTCGTTGCCCCGCAGCGCGAACCCCGACACCTCCCGCAGTGGGATATCGGCCACATCGCGGACACCGAGTTTTTGCGGCTTACTCACGGCCGGAAGCCTATTCACAGGTGGCCGGACGCCACGCCGCTTTGCGGAATGGGGGGCTTCCCGCAAAGCGCCCGGCGCCCGGCCACAACGGCAAATTAACACCCCACCGGAGACCGCTGTTGCCGTCACTCCCCCGGGCTGTGGATAAGCCCCGGGCGGTACGGCCCGACGGCGACGACGGCGGCAGTTGGCAGGGGTCCGTACAGGTGCGGGAACAACATGGATGGCGGATCGCCGGGCACACCGGGCTCCCATAGCAACGGTGCGTCGAGCAGCGCCGGGTCGACGTAGAGAACGATTAGGTCGTCCCGGCCGGCGAAGAGCCGGTCGGCAGGCAGGTGAACCTGCTGTTGGGTAGACAGATGCACGAAACCCGGCGTCGGTGGTGGGCGCAACTCCCCCGCCTCGCGGATGGCGTCCCATTCGGCTGCCGTACAAAGGTGAACCAACCACACGCGACCCATCGTGCCGGTCTGATTATCGGGCTGGAAGTGAGACACGACACATAGTTGTGGGCCGGGAACAAGCGCGACGCCGGGAACGTCTGACAAAGTAGACGTACCCCGGGTCGCCTCGTCGTTTTGAGCGGGGGGCGCTGAGCACCTTTGGAGGAGCCCATGAACGCAACGCTGACCAGTCCGGAACTGACCAGGGC
>JAHBAP020000016.1 GCA_018500005.2 Mycobacterium sp.
CTGACCGGTCTAGGCAGCGTTCCTGCCGCATCGGGACCGAGCGTCGCCCAGGTCCGCGCATGGGCCCGCGACGCGGGACTGTCAGTACCCGACCGCGGGGGACTGCGCCCGGAGATCTGGTCGGCCTGGCGGGAGGCGAACGGGCCCGGGTCGAGTTAGTCAGGCACGCGCAGATGGCGCGCCGGAAGAGAGTTGACCAACATTGGTTGACCAACACTGATCACATGCCTATCGTGGCTACATGAAGCAGGTGAAGGTGCAGTATGCGAAGACGCATCTGTCTGCGCTTCTCGCAGCGGTCGAACGGGGCGAGGAGTTCGTCATCGCACGGGGCGACCATCCGGCAGCGCGTCTGGTTCCGATGGAAGCGCGCGAGGCGCGGGAGTTGGGCTTCGTGAGTTACGACGTGCCCGAGGACTTCCTCGACGCGCTGCCCGACAAGGAACTCACGGCCTGGGAGTGCAACGGTTGAGCTATCTGCTCGATACGCAGGTACTGCTGTGGGCCCTGACGAACCCCAACCGACTCGGGGGCGCGGCGCGGGAAGTCATCGGGAACCGCTCCTCACGGTTGTTGGTCTCCGCGGCGTCGGCGTGGGAAATCGCGACCAAGCACCGACTGGGGAAACTGCCCCAGGCCGACGTTCTGCTGGGCGCCTATACCAAACACCTGGATCGACTCGGTGCCATCAGGCTTTCGGTAGCCGAAGACCACGCACTGCTTGCCGGACGCCTGGAATGGAACCATCGCGATCCGTTCGACCGCATGCTGGCCGCGCAGGCGATGATCGAGACCCTCGTGCTGGTCACCGACGATCCCGCCTTCGAGGGTTGCCGGGGTGTGCCCACGTTGTGGTGACGGCTCTCGCAGTGGCAATCGTTCCCGATCGGGCATGAGAGATAGGCATGAAAATGGCCCCCGGGGACTTGCGTCCGAGGGCCACTTCCGAAAGTAGCGGGGACCCAGGGATTCGTACCTGCGACCCCTGGGTTATGAGTTGGATTCCGTTGTGCCACAATAATTTTCATGGTTTTATTAGTGCTGGTCATCGGCGTTTCGAGATCTTCGATGGTTTCACTGAGTAACATGATTTACATCTGTTTCAAGGGAATTGGTGACCAAATCCGTGACCAACACCAGCGACGCCCGATCCGCAGCTTTGGGCCTTTCTGGCACACACGAGATAGACAGATAACGGGCTACATCCCATGCCGCTGTGGGAGATTCAGCGTATGCACCAGAGTGCGTTACGCCCGCCGCCGGCGATGTGTTTGGCGCCTTCAATGCGCCGTAAATCCTGCTAGCGGGAGCTCCAATGCCATCTCCAAAGAATCGGACCAGGTAAGTGCAGCGGCTCATCAGCGTGTCACATTTGTGACAGTTGACTCTCGGCAGCCGGATTGCTGGCGGGTATGAGCAGACGAAATACTTACCCTCTTTACCCCGCACCAGTCCGTTCAAATTTGAACGAACTCAGACCGCACTTCAGCCGCCGAAAACATCGACCAACACGGCCCATGTCAGGGCCTCTGCCCCGCTTTGGGAAGCAGGCGGTGTTCACGCGTGAACACTTAGAAACGGGATGGCAGCCACCTCCCGAGAAGCCCAACATCTGGCAGGACGGCCGGAGTTAGCGGCGTCCGTCTGATTCCGCTCCGTTCACCGCGGGGACTGTGCGGATTCGGAAAGTTTCCGACCCTTTTACGGGGCGCGCTGTACATCCGCGACCGCCCGCTGCCAACTGGTCCGTTACGCCGTCGGCTGCAGCCTCGCACGGGTCGTGAGCAGCGCGCTTTCCACGGTTGCCACTCCAACCTGTTGCGTAATGCAACACTTGCCCCGCGCAAGATCGAGCACTTGTTCGAACGTATGAACTGTCCGGTTTCGGACAGTTGGGCCGTCCTTGGATTTCAATTTTTGAAACTTCACTGACGGCGTCGGCTCAACAGCTGCGCACGGACCGGAGGTACGCCGTCGGTTGAAGCGGTGCAACAGAGTGCCCAGGCACTTGTTCGGCTTAAGCAAGCGTTCCGCTGCCAACGGAATACCGCGGTTTTCCGAACGTTTCGGGAGTGTCCGCAGCGGACACCCGAGTGATCCGGGCTGGGATTTTCGGCCTGAAATGGCGCCTTTCCCAAGCCCGACCTCGCCGTCTCACAGTGAGACGACTGCAGGTGCGTTCACATTGTGAGCGGATCGCGTTCGGGAAATTCGATTGCTCCGCAGGCACCGGAACATGTATATTTCACGAACAGGAGGATCATCATGACAACGTCCGCAACTGCGCCGCCGAGCTCGGAGGGTGAACTCGTGGCCCAGTGCACTGCCCTCTTACGGGATCGCCTGCCCGATGACTGGCGTTTGGACGTCCAGCAAACACTAACTGGCACCGAGGGCTCCAATATCGACGCAATATTGGCGATCACCGCACCGTTGGGCGAACAAGTTCGCTTCCTGGTGGAGGCGCGACGCCTATTGGGTAGCCGTGACCTTCCCCGCGTCTCCGAGCAACTGCGGTGGGCCGCCGAGCGCGAGCTCATCGACACCCGAACCATGGTCATGTCGCGGTATCTTGCTCCACCGATTCGCGAGCGGCTGTCCGATGAAAACTTGGACTTTATTGACGCTACCGGCAATATTTTAGTCAAGTCCTCCCGCCCCGCGCTGTATGTGCGTGACAAGGGCGCCGACAAGGATCCTTGGCGATCGGCCGGTCGCCCCCGCGGGTCTCTCACCGGAGAACCAGCGGCTCGCGTGGTTCGAGCTCTGATCGCCGGGCGGGGGCCATGGTCAGCACGCACCCTTGTCGACGCGTCCGGCGCGTCGACAGGCGCCACATACCGAGTGCTTGAGTATCTCCAGGAAGAAGGACTGGTAGAGAAGGTGGGCAAGAACTACGAGCTGATGGACTGGCCTAGCCTGCTTCGGCAATGGAGTCGTGACTACAGCTTCGTTCGCACCAACCGGACCTCGACCTACATCGAACCCAGGGGTCTCGAAGCCTTAGAGGCTAAAGCCGCCAAGTCTGAATACTCGAACTACGCGATCACCGGGACGCTTGCGGCGGCGCTATGGGCTCCATACGCTCCCGCCCGCACGGCCATGGTCTACGTAGATGACGCGGCGCGCGCGGCACAGGAGTGGAACCTTCGCCCCGCCGAGAAAGGTGCGAACGTGATTCTTGCCGAACCGAAGTACGACGTCGTTTTCAGCGGAACTACCAAAAATGACGCGGGCGCTATCGTCGTCGCCGTGGAGCAGGCAGCTGTCGACCTGCTGAGCGGACCGGGCCGGAATCCGTCCGAGGGCGAGGAGCTCATCTCGTGGATGGAGCGCAACGAGAGCGCCTGGCGCCGTGGATGATCTGCTCGTCGCCGCCCGGTCAGCCCTCTTGGACGCTCTGGAAGCCCTCCGTGAACAGCGCAATTCCGTAGTGGTCGTCGGCGCTCAGGCTGTCTACCTCTAC
>JAHBAP020000469.1 GCA_018500005.2 Mycobacterium sp.
CGAGTGGGCTTTGTCGTCGACCCTCGGTGCGGGGGCGAACCTGAAGTGGACCCCTCAGCCGGCCATGCCGGGTCAGTTGCGTGCCGTCACCAACTGGGTCGGCCCGGTGGGCACCGGTGCCCGGTTGGCCAATGCCCTGCGCCAGTGGTCGGTACTGCGGTTCGAGGTCACCGAGGACCCCAGCCCCGGGGTGGACGGCCAGCGGTTCTGCCATACCCCGCAGTTGGGTCTGTGGAGTGGGGCGATGAGCGCCAACGGCGACATCATGGTGGGCGAGATGCGCCTGCGCACACTGATGGCGGCCGGCGCGGACACCCTGGCGGCCGAACTGGACACCGTGCTGGGAACCGCGTGGGACGACGCGCTCGAGTCCTACCGCGACGGCGGCGACGCCGGTGAGGTCAGTTGGCTCAACCGCGGGGTGGGATAAGCCCTATTCATGTGCCCTCGGCGGGTTTCCGCTGAGGTGGTAGACGATGCCGGTTTTGGTGACACCGGTACGCAACCACTCGCCGGCCTCCTGCTGCAGATGCCGGAAGAACGACCGGCCCCGATCAAGATCCAGTGACGTGATGTCCTCGCGACGCCGCAGCTTGATCTGAAAGGACAATTCACCGATCAGGGGGGTGTGTTCCCCCCGGGTGCGCCACAAAGCGAGATTGACCACCGATCGGCGTCCGGTTCCGAAGTCCAGGACACCGACGTTCTGGTCGACCTCTTCGACGGTGGTGCTGTTGACGAGATCGATCCGCTCACCCGGTGCGTGCTTGACCGTCTGCAGCAGCGGAAGAATGTCGGCGAGCGTGTCGAACGCACCCCGATCACCGTCCTCTGGGAGGGCAGCCCTGGTGAATTGGACATTGTGGGAGTAGAGCAGCCGGATGCCGCCGAGCACCTCCGCCGACGGCAGGGCCTGAGCCTTGAACTTGATCCGGTAGCGCCCGGGAATGTTGGGTCGAACATCCGTCTCGGCCGCCTTCTGGGCATCCGGGTGGCGGAACTTGAAGACGATCTCGGGGTCCCCGGCGGGGAAGCCGTCGACGTATCGGACTCGCCTGCGCAGGATGAACGCATTGTTGTAGAGCCGGAAATCAGCGGTGTCCAGGAACTGCACCTCGCGGATGCCGTGTGGCGCCCGGGCAAAGCTCCCGTGCCGGAATGACATGCCGGTCTTCTTCGCCGGCCGCCTGACCAGTTCGCCGAGTTCGAACAGTGCCTCGCGGGAGGTCAGGAGATCCGGCTTCAGACTGAGCTTGCACACCAGGTACCGGATCCGGTCCAGCGGCTTTCCGTCGGCGTACCGCCCGGGGGTGATCCGGGGGATCCACCCCGCATCATCCTGCTGGCCGGCCGCGTTCACCTGCAGCATTCTGCCCGGGTTGAGGGAAACTTGGTGTGACTACCCGATTACCGGCGAAGCGGTCGGAGCCGGCCCCGACGCCTGCTGTCTGGACCCCACCAGGGCCGCCGCGCCCAACGAAACGATGGCACTGCCGAGGGCCATCCCGCCGATGACGTCACTGAAAATATGCGCTCGCGAGTACAACGCCAGGCACGCGACGGCAACCACGCCGGCCGAAACCAGAACGGCCAGAGCGGCTTTGACGGCGGCGCCACGTCCCACGCCCACGCAGACTGCGATCATGCCGAGCAGGGTCGTGGCCCCGGTGACGTGTCCGGATGGGAAGGAATGGCTGTAGGCCGTAAGGGAGCCGTCGTGCAATGCAGCCAGGGTGGCATCAGAACGCCCGAACACCGCCTTGAACGTCTGCTCCAGCAGCACGCCGGCCCCGACTCCGCCGGTCACCAGGGCCAGCGGCAGCACCGACCGTGATCGCCAGGCCAGCAGTGCTCCGCCCACCACGCCGGCGGTGGCGACATGCAGCGGTCGGCCCAGATAGCCGAAGGCGCCGTCGGCGTCCAGGCGCCACCGGGCGGAACGGTGGGCGTCCAGCCAGCGTTCGACGGCGTCGTCGGGAGCTGTCATCCAGTCCGCGTTGAGGTTCAGCGCCAGGACTACCAGTACCGCGAACAACGTCGCGGACACCGTGAGCAGAACGGGTCGGGAGTTGGCGTTCATCGGCGTTCATCTGCACTCTGGGCACGGGGGACGAAAACCTTCAGCGCCCCGGGCACCGCGGAGATCTCGGCGGGCAGCGGGCAGACGTAGTCCCCGTCGGCATAGGCGTTGATGCCCGGCGACTCCACGGTGATGGTGCTGGCGCGGTCGGTGGTCACCTCGTCGAGCTTCACATGGGTGCCCTTGAATACGGTGGGGAATAGCCGGATCAGCTTGGTACGCGATCCGGAACGGACCATGGTGACGTCAAGCAGACCGTCGGAGTGGTCGGCGTCCGGACAGATCAGCATGCCGCCGCCGTAACTGCGGGTGTTGCCGAATGCGGCGAGGGTGAGGTCGGTGACCAGTTCGCGTTCGCCGTCGAACACCAGCCGGAACGGAAGCGGCCGCAGCTTGGAGATCTCGGCGATGATCGCGAGGTTGTACCGCATCCGTCCGTGCGGCCAGCGCATCCGGTTGACCCGGTCGCTGACCAGGGAGTCGAAACCCGTCGCGGCGATGGTGCCGAAATATTCGCTGGTGCCGTCGGCGCCGGCGATGTGGCCGAGGTCGACGGTGGTGGTGTTGCCCGCGGCGATGATGTCGACGGCGGCGGCCGGGTCGCAGGTCGGGATGGAGTACTCGCGCGCGTGGTCGTTACC
>JAHBAP020000059.1 GCA_018500005.2 Mycobacterium sp.
CCTTCGTCGGCAGCGTCAGATGTGTATAAGAGACAGGTGTGGCACGCCGCCGCCGTCGTCGAGGAAGCCACGTTGACCAACATCACCGACGAGCTGATCGAGCACTGCTGGATCCCGAAGGTCGGCGGGGCCTGGAACCTTCACCAGGCCACAGCGGGCCAGCCGCTGGACTGGTTCTGCTCGTTCTCGTCGGCCGCCGCGCTTGTCGGCTCGCCCGGCCAGGGCGCCTACTCCGCCGCCAACAGCTGGCTGGATTCGTTCTCCCGTTGGCGGCACGCGCAGGGGGTCCCCGCCACTGCGATCGCCTGGGGCGCCTGGGCGCAGGTCGGTCGAGGGATAGCGCTGGCCGAGGACACCGGGATGGCCATCGAGCCGGCCGAAGGTCTGCGGGCGTTCGAGATGCTGTTGCGCTACGACCGGCCCTATAGCGGGTACGCGCCGATCATCGGTACGCCTTGGCTGACCGCGTTCGGTCAGCGCAGCAAGTTCGCCGAAGCGTTCAGCGCGGCGAATTCCGCGCAGAGCGACAGCGGCAAGTTCCTCACCGAGCTTCGCGGGGTTCCTCAGGAGGAATGGCCGGGCATGATCCGCAAGCTCGTCTCCGAACAGCTCAGCCTGTTGCTGCGGCGCACCATCGACCCGGACCGGCCGCTGTCGGATTACGGGTTGGACTCGCTGGGCAACCTGGAGTTGCGGACGCGTATCGAGACCGAGACCGGGGTGCGGATCGGCCCGACTCAGATCACCACGGTGCGCGGGCTCGCCGATCACCTCTGCGAGGAGATCCAGCAACGTGAGGCGGTACCGGCGCCGGCCGGATGACGAGTACCCTGCACGGGGAGCCCCGTGTCGGTAAGGGAGACGAATATGCGCATCGGACCACTGGAAATCGGTTCCATCACCGAGTGGACGCCGGTCGACGGGCCGGTGGTGACGTGGCAGCCCACCGAGGCGTCTCTAGCAAAGGCGGCGCAGGCTCCGCTCAGTCCGGTTCCCGTTGGTTATATGCAGGCCCAGCACATTCGGGGATACCGCAGTCAGCGCGACAAGGGCCTGGATTACTCCAGGCTTATGGTGGTCAGCTGCGACGCCCCCGGGCAGTGCGACATCCGGGCGATGACTTATGTGGTCAACGCCCATCTCCGCCGGCAGGACACCTACCGCAGCTGGTTCGAGCTCAACGACGACGGCACCCTGGTACGTCACGAGATCCAGAATCCGCGGGATATCGAGTTCACCGCCGTCGAGCACGGCCTGATGCATGTCGACGAGATCCGTGACATGGTCGCCAACATCCCCGATCCGCTGCACTGGGACTGCTTCCGGTACGGAATCATCCAGGGCGAGGAGAGCTTCACCTTCTTCGCCAGCATCGATCACGTGCACGTCGACGCCTCCGTCGTCGGCGTCACGCTAATGGAGTTCTTCATGATGTACTCCGCGCTGGTGGCCGGCGGCGCGCCGCTGGAATTGCCGCCGCCCGGCCGCTACGCGGAGTTCTGCGAACGTCAGCACGCCTACACCGCATCGTTGACATCCCAGTCGCCGGAGGTCCAGGCATGGGTGGAATTCGCCAAGGCCAGCGGTAACAGCCTGCCGGGCTTCCCGCTGCCGCTCGGGGATCCAGCGGTGCGCTGGGAGTCCACCATGACGACGATGTCGATGTTGGACCGCGACCAGATGGTGGCGTTCGAGACCGCCTGCACCGACGCCGGTGCCCGGTTCATCGGCGGGGTGATCGCCTGTATCGGGCTGACCCAGTACGAATTGACCGGTGCCGTCGATTACCACGGGCTGACCCCCCGTGACACCCGCAAGGATGCCACCGACGCCATGACCCAGGGCTGGTTCACCGGCCTGATCCCGCTGACCGTGCCGATCGGGGGCGCGTCCTTCGCCGAGGCGGCCCGGGTGGCCCAGGAATCCTTCGACTCCAACAAGTCCATGGCGGAGTTGCCCTTCGACCGCGTCGTTGAACTCGAACCCGCGCTGAGTCCGGCGCCGCCGAACTTCCCGGTGATCAACTTCCTTGACGCCGGCACTGCCCCGCTGTCAGCCCTGCTGACCGCCGAACTCGGTGACCTCAACGTGGGCGTCTACAGCGACGGCCGGTACTCCTACCAGTTGTCGATCTACGTCGCGCGGGTGGAGGACCAGACCGCGGTCACGGTGATGTACCCGGACAACCCGGAGGCGCGCGAGTCGGTGGACCGCTACCTCGAGGTGCTTAAGTCGGTGTTCGAGACCGTCGCCAAGCAGGGCCACTGGAGCGACCGCGATGTGGCCTGAGAAACCCATGTCACGGTGACCGAACGGACCGGGGTCGCCTTCGGGCGGCTTGGACGTTTCGTGGCGCGGTGGCCCTGGGCGGTGATCGCGCTGTGGCTGGTGTTGTTGGGAACGCTGTCCGCCACCGTGCCGCCACTGGAAGAGATGTCGGTGCGCAATCCGGTCGCACTCTTGCCGGCCAACGCCCCATCCATCGAGGCCACCCGGCAGATGAGCGAGGCCTTCAAGGACTCCGGTGCGGAGAACATCCTGGTGGTCTTGCTCACCGACAGCAACGGACTCGGCAGCGACGACGAGGCGGTCTACCGCCGACTGGTCGACCGGCTCCGGCAGGACACCACCGACGTCGTCATGCTGCAGGATTTCGTCAGCGCCCCACCATTACGAGAAGCGTTGGCCAGCAAGGACGGTCAGGCCTGGATCCTCCCGGTCGGACTAGCGGGTGAACTGGGAACCCCAAAGGCCTACAACGCCTACAGCCACGTCTCGGACCTGGTGGAGGACACCCTCCGGGGCACATCACTGTCGGCCCGGATGACGGGTCCGGCCGCCACCGTCGCCGACCTCACCGACGCCGGCGCCCGAGACCGGTTGCCCGTCGAAGCCGCGATCGCGGTGCTGCTGCTGGTGATCCTGGCCGTCGTGTTCCGAAACCCGGTCACCATGCTGCTGCCACTGCTGGCGATCGGCGCCTCGCTGCTGACCGCCCAGGGCCTGATCTCGGCGGTCTCATTACACACCGGTCTGCCGATCTCCAATCAGGCCATCGTCCTGTTGAGCGCGATGATCGCCGGTGCCGGAACCGATTACGCGGTCTTCCTGATCAGTCGCTACCACGACTATGTCCGCCGCGGCGATGACAGCGATCTGGCGCTGCAGCAGGCCATGTCGTCGATCGGTCCGGTGATCGCGGCATCGGCGGCCACCGTCGGCGTGACATTCCTGGGGATGGGCTTCGCCAAACTTGGGTTGTTCTCCAACACCGGACTGTCCCTGGCGATGGGCATCGCAACCGCCTTCCTCGGCGCCATCACCCTGCTTCCGGCCGTCATGGTGCTGGCCGGCCGGCGAGCCTGGATCAAGCCGCGCCCGGAGATGGCCGCACCGTTCTGGCGCCGGGTCGGAATCGGGGTGGTGCGCCGGCCCCGGAGCTATCTCGCCGCAAGCCTGGTGCTGCTATTGGCACTTGCCGCATGCGCCGGTCTGGCTCGGTACAACTATGACGACCGCAAGGTGCTGCCCGCCGCCGCGGAAAGTTCCATCGGGTACGCGATGCTCGACGACCACTTCGCGGTCAACCAGACCATCCCGCTCTACCTCGTCATCGAGTCGGACCGAGATCTGCGCACCGCCCGGTCACTGGCAGACCTTGATCAGATGGCACAACGGATCAGCCAGATCCCCGGTATCCACGCCATCCGCGGCGTGACGCGTCCCACCGGTGAGACCCTGCCCCAGGCGCGGGCGACCTACCAGGCCGGCAAGGTCGGCGACGAGCTGGCCGCGGCGTCCGGGATGATCTCCAGCCGTTCCTCGGATCTCAACCGGCTCGCCTCCGGCGCCAACGAACTGGCCAGCAGTCTCGGTGACGTCCAGGGGCAGGTGAACCAGGCCGCCGGAAACGTCTCCAGCCTGATCGACGCGCTGGCCTATATCCAGGGCCTCGCGGGCGGGGAGAAAACGTTCGAGGACCTCGACAGGACCGCGAAGCTGATCGACGGCTTACGAATGCTCGGCCAGATCCTCCAGGTCAAATTCGCCGGAGTCACCTACAAGCTGGACTGGATCGACCCGGTCATCGTGGCGCTGGACACCAGTCCGACATGCATCGCCAATCCGGTGTGCTGGGCCGCCAACAACCAGTTCCGCCGGATCCAGTATCTGCGCGATACCGGCGCGCTGGACGGGTTGCTCGATATGTCGAGTCAGCTGATGAATGCCGAGCCCACGCAGAGCGTCTCCTCGACAGTCGCCGGACTGACAACCTCGGTGCAGACGGTCGTCAAATCCCTTCGTGCCATTGGGGTTTACGACGCAGGCACCGCACGCCAGCAGTTGTATACGGTCCAGGACGGCGCCGACAAACTGGCCAGCGCGAGTCGCCAGATCGCCGACGGAGTCGACCAGATCGTCAGCCAGACCAAACGGGTGGGCCCAGGGTTGGATGCGGCCGCGTCGTTCCTGCAGGCGATGAGCAAGGATGCCGCCACCCCGGCGATGGCGGGCTTCAACATCCCTCCGGAGGTGCTGGCATCGGACGAGTTCCGCAAGGCCATCACCGCATTCGTCTCAACCGACGGGCACGCGGTTCGCTACCTGATTCAGACCGACCTCAATCCTTTCAGCACCGAGGCGATGGACCAGGTGAACGCAGTGCTGGAAGCAGCCCGCGGCGCACTGCCCAACACCACGCTCGCCGATGCCAGGGTCTCTGTCTCGGGTTACCCTGTGACACTTCGTGATACCCGCGACTACTACAACGCCGATTTGCGTTTGATCATCGCGATCACCGTGGTGGTGGTGCTGCTCGTGCTCATGCTGCTGCTTCGGGCATTCGTTGCGCCGCTGTACCTGGTCGGATCGGTGATCCTGTCCTACCTGTCCGCCCTGGGCCTCGGCGTGCTGATCTTCCAGTTCGGCATGCATCAGCAATTGCATTGGAGCGTGCCGGGATTGGCCTTCGTGGTGCTGGTCGCCGTCGGCGCCGACTACAACATGCTGCTGGCTTCGCGATTGCGAGAGGAGTCTGTCACCGGCTTGCGACTCGGTGTTATCCGGACAGTTCGATCCACCGGTGGTGTGATCACCGCTGCCGGTTTCATCTTTGCCGCATCGATGTTCGGCCTGATGTTCTCTTCCATCACCACGATCGTCCAGTCAGGTGCGGTCATCGGACTGGGCATCCTGCTGGACACCCTGGTGGTCCGTACCGTGACGGTGCCCGCGGTGGCGACGCTATTCGGCAAGTTCAGTTGGTGGCCGAACATCCCGCGGCGTCGTTCAGGATCATCGGTAGCCCGGAAGCCCCCGCGCCCAACAGTTTTCGACGCGGTGAGCGGCTGAACCCCGGGCCAAAACCCCGTGGTATCAGCCCAGCACTCCAAAGAGGCTCCGGGCGTCGGCGAAAGTCTTCTCGATGGCCGCGCGGGTCCCCGGATCCAGGCTGCCGATCGGATCCATGCCCGCCGGGGTGACCGTCACCGGTCGGGTCGCCGGATCGTCGTTGCGGGAGTAGCCGGCGTCGATGATCGGCTGCAGTGCGCCGTCGAGCATGTCCACACCCCAGCTGGGGACGCCCAGATACCGCAACGGCAGCGTCAACGGGAGATCGGTGACCGGGATGAGGAACGACGTCGTCGTGGCGCCCCTCGAGTTGACCTCGGATCTGATGTTCTGCGGCGGCACCATATCCGGACTGGTGAACGCCGCCGGAGTATGCGTGATGGCCGAACCGGCCACGGCATTCGCCACCGCGAAAACGTTCTGCGGGCGGTCTGGGAAGTCGGCCAGTCCGTCATACATGGCGACAACCCGGTTGCTGTTGTACTGGCTTTCGACCGCCGGCGGCATGGTGTAGTCGATCAGCGGGATGTACTCGCCGGGTCCGAAGACCTCGCTCAGGAAGCTCTGGCCGAAGGCATGCCGGCTGGTGGGGTCACCGATCGTGGTGAAGGTCAACTGGTCGGGCGCGGGGGCGTTGGGGTCATTGGCCAGCCGTGCCTGCACCTGGTCCAGTGCCAGGGTGCCCTGGGACAGCCCGACCGCGGCCTGTGTTCCGCTTCCGCCGGCGATCGCATTGTCCAGGCTGGTGGTCGCCTGGGTGGCGGCCTCGCCGATGGTCTCCATATCCCGCGGACCCGGCGGAAGGACGAACTGTGGCATCCAACTGAAGGGTGCGCCGGCGGGGTAGTCGATCAGCTCCCGGCGGGCGTCGGGGAACCAGTCAGCGCCTGCTTTCATCGTGTACTCGTACCAGGGGATTCCGGGGGCCCGGGCGCCGCCGAGAGCGTAGACGGTCTGGGCGGTGGAGCCTTGGACGAGCGGAGAGGGAGGCACGCAGGACTCGGCGGGATAGGGCCCGTTATCGCAGGGTTGGGGGTACCACGGGTTGGCCCGCGCCGTTCCGGTACCCAGACCGCCAGAGGTGCCGACGACACCGGCGGTGAGCAGACCAGCGATAACTCGTCTCATCTGAGCCCTCCTCCGGCAAACACGCTACCGCATTCACGGCGGTCGCTTCACAGCGTGACGAGGCCGACCGTCAGCAGGATGGTCCCGATCACGGCGAGCGTGGCGGACAGCGCCACACGGCGGCGCCGGGCAAACCACAGGTTGAGCCGCGCCATGGCGGCACGGGTTGGGTCCGGGGCGAAAAGGTATGCGATCAGGGGTATCTCGACGAGCGCGAAGGCCACCACGGTGAACATCACCAATGCGCCGACCTGTTGGCCTGCGGTCGCCTCGGAGGCCAGAATCACGGCCAGCACCGCCAGAAAGTCCACCGACGGCAGCGCGATACCGAGTCCGGCCGCCCCCGCGATCCAGGGTCCCTCGGCGTTCACCAGTCGGCGCGCCTGCCGAGCCAGTCGCCCCGGTTCGCCATCTGCGTCCCGGCCGGGCAGTCGGACCACCGCCACTACCGCGGCAAGGATCAACGCGACCAAGCCCATGCCGATCTGAACTTTCGGCAGGGTGAAATGTGCCGAGTCCACTGCGGAGCGCAACCCGAACAGCACGACCAGTCCGACGGTGATGCCCATCACGAAACCGCCGCACAGAAACGCCAGCAGGTCGGCAACCGGTCGTCGGCGGTTCAGCAACAGCACTGTCATGCCGAGCCGGAATGGTTCGGTGCTGACGGCAAGCGCCATCACGAAGACGGTGAGCCACATGATTTCTCGCTGAACCTGCCGGTGTCCGGTCAGCCGTCCAGGCGGGCGGACTGCTGCGCCCGGGAGAGATCACCGCACGCCCACCGGCGGGTCTTTCCCCTGGTCGTGATCGGGGGCGGCCCCGGGCCGGCCCGGACCC
>JAHBAP020000158.1 GCA_018500005.2 Mycobacterium sp.
GGCGGGGCGGATCCAGGGCTCACGCGGTTGGAGCGGCCGTCACAGGCCGGGCAGTGGGAGGCGCGGGGCTGGCCGGGCCGGGGCAGCGCCTGCGCCTCCGAGGCATGTGAAGGCCTCTCTAACCGGGTGAGCCATGAATCCGCCCCGATCTCATCTGACGCTCGCCGAGGCGAACTCTCTGATTTTGATCGTCGCACATCAGGTCATCCGTTACCGATTCGGCGCAATGCCCGCCAGGCCCCGGTCGACCACAATGCCCAGGCGATCAATACCGGCTGAAAGAACAACCGGATCAGTCGGGCGCGGTCACTGTTGAGACCAAAGGCATCGCGGTGGTGGGCCCACTGGGCGATATTGCCCGGGAAGACCGCAACGAAGAACCCCGCGAGCAGCAACCCGACCAGCGCACGGCGGCCAGTGATCAGGATCATCCCCGCACCGAGGCCGATCTCGACCACCCCGGACGCCAGCACCGTGACGTCGGGGGGCACCGGCAGCCAGGTCGGTACCTGGGCCCGGAACTCCTCGCGGGCGAAAGTCAGGTGCCCGACGCCGGCAAAAACCATGAACGATCCGAGCACGATACGGCCGATCTTCTGGGCGACCGTCTCGGGGGTTGCGGTGGTCATGTCCTAGCTATAGCGGTTCGCCGGGCAAAAGGCTCGGGAAACGGGGGGATGGACTGCGGCGCGCCCACCTGTTGTTCAGTTCGACGGCGCGGCCGTCTTCCGGTTGACCCGCGCGGCCGCGGTCCATTCCCGCAGACCCTTGGCGGACAGGAAGGTGTAGATGACGTAGAGCAGCAACCAGGTCCAGGCCCGCTGGGTGAAGAACAACGCGATGTAGAACACATCGGCCACCAGCCACAACCACCAGTTCTCGACGAACTTACGGGCGATCATGAACTGCGCGAGCAGGCTCAGGCTTGTCGTCAGGGAATCCAGCCACACGTGACTCGACGAACTGCGAAGCAGCACAAGCAAACCGGCCATCATCGCCACTCCGGCCGCGGCAAGCGGTATCCGCCACTTCTGCGGTGTATGAACGATTCCCGCGTTGTAGTCCTGGTCCTGAGAACGTCGCCAGGTGATCCACCCGTAGATATTGAGGACCACGAAGATCCAGGCCAGGCCGAAGTTGGCGTACAACTCCCAACGCCAGGTGACGAAGGCGTAGCAGAGCATGCTGGCGATCCCGAACCCGAAGTTCCAGATGATGCCCTTGCCCAGCAGGTAAAGACAGATCACACCGGTGACGAAGCCGATGACGTCGGCCCAGCAGATCCCGAAGCTGTCGTTGACGAACGGTGAGCCCAGAAAATCGATTACCCAGTTCATCTTTCGGCCTTTCCCTGAACTTCTTCCACGGCCGCCAGGATGGCCGGCGCCAGTTGTCCGGCCCGCGCCGCGACGACGTTGAGAACTTCATCCGGGTCGATGCTCGACCCCGCTCCCGGGGCCGCGGCGGAGACCACCGACAGGGCGAGCACGTCCGCACCGCCGGCGAAGGCGGCGATGGCTTCCAACACGGTCGACATGCCGACCACGTCGGCGCCGGCGGAACGCAACCAGGCGTTCTCTGCGGGTGTTTCGAAGTGTGGGCCGGGGAGCATCGCGTACACCCCGGTTCGCAGCGTCGGATCGGTCGAGCAGGCCTTGCGCCGAAGATCCGCGGAGTAGAGGCCGGTGAGGTCGACGAAATTGGGTCCGCCGGTCAATGGGGAGACCCCGCTGAAATTCAGGTGATCGCTGATCGCCAAGGCGTCGCCGACCGCGAGGTCGGGGTTGACCCCTCCACTGGCGTTGGTCAGCACCACCGTGCGGGCACCCATCGCCATTGCGACCCGCACCGGCATGGTGACCGGTTCGAAACCCAAGCCCTCGTACCAGTGGGTACGCCCGAGGTAGACCAGAACATCGCGGCCGCCGGCAGTACGGACATGGCGGATCGTAGGCACGTGGCCGTCGGCCACCGGTGCGCTGAACCCCGGCACATCGGCCACCGGCATCTCCGCTCGGGCATCGCCGAGCAGATCGGCGGTGTCGGCCCATCCCGATCCCATGACCACCGCGGCGTCGAACCGACTCCGGCCCAGTCCCGCGGCGACGGCAGCAGCCGACACCTCGGTCCCGCGCGCCAGATGGTCTTCAAGCACTGGTCGACCCTAAACGCGATTCCCGCCGTTGGGCGAGCGTTCCCGGAGAATTCAAGTCCGCGATGACGGGCGGTAAACCGGGAACCGTATTCCTCTCACCGTGGGCTACTCACTGCGAAGGTACGCGCCGGGTCAGGGCGACAAACTGGCCGAATTCGTACTGCCCATCGCTACCCGCACCTACTCCAACTGGGTTGACCCGGTCGCGGCCGGCATGTGGGCCGAGTCCGAACACGGCGCGGGCGCGTGGAAGGACCGCCTCGACGACGAGTCGACCCATGTACTCGTCTGCGAACGAGCGGGCGGTTCGATCGCCGCCTGCGCCTTCGTCCGGATCGGCTCTGGGACAGCGTTTTTCGGTGGACTGTACGTGGCCGATGTATCACGCGGCCTGGGCACCCTACTGCGCGACGAGCGTCTGCGGATCAGCCGCGAGGCGGGCGCGGCGACCGCGGTGATGCTGATCCGGGAAACCAATGTGCCCGCCCGAAAGCTCGCGGAGCGGGCGGGTTTCGAGTTGGTCGCCGAGGATCCGTGCACCCGACTGTCAGCGGTCACCCGGCTGCTCTACGCCAAGCCGCTCGAGGCTCCCGCGCTGCTGCCCGCGTGAGATTCGCCGGCGGCGGTTCAATGCGCGCGAACACGCGGCGGATTGCCCCGATCGCTGACAAGCTGAAGCGATGCTGATCAAGATGCTGCTGGCGCCGCTGTCCATCGCCACCACCGCCAGTGCCGGAGTCGTGGCATCCATCGCCACCATCGGCAGCGCCATGGTCGCCGGTTCGATCGGCACGATCGGAAGCGTGGCCGTCGCCGGATCGCTGGGCACGGTGTCCAGCGTCGGGGTGGCCGGGTCGATCGGCACCTTCGGTAGTGCCGGGATCGCCGGCAGCGCCGGCACGGCGCTGTCCTTCCTCATGGCGGGATGCGCGGCCTGCTTCGGGTGCGTGTCGTGCCGGCGCTGCAAGGCCTGCATCGCATGCTCGGGATGCGAGGACTGCATCGGTTGCGTCGGCTGCCACAACTGCTCGGGACTAGATAACGCCGTCGGATTGCGCGACGTGCACCTACCGGTTGCGGCCTGACCCCCGCACCGGCCTTCCCGGCCGCACCGCGGTGTCGAGGATTCCATCGCGGATCAACGGCTGACCGCCGACGAGCAGATGCACCACACCCGCCGACGGACGCGTCGGCTCGGAGAACGTGGCCCTGTCCTCGAACTCCTCGAGGTTGAAGACGGTGACATCGGCGTCGGCGCCCTCTTGGAGGCGGCCCTTGCGGCTCATCGACTCAGCCGCCGTCGACAAAATCTGGGCCGGAATGAGACTGCACTTGGCAACCGCGTCCGACAGTGTGATCAGTCGCCGACGGGTCACGTACTGGGAAAAGAACCGGGCGAAGGTGCCGGCGCTTCGCGGGTGGGCGACGGCATTCCCGGGCAGCGGCCACACATCGCCTTCAACCAGCACATGACCGGGCTGCTCCCACGGCATCGCATCCGAGGCGATCGCCCCCCCGGGATAGGTCACCGAAAGGTCGAGCAATCGCTGGTCCTCGGGGTCGGTCTCCGGTGACAGGAAGTGCCAGATGATGGGCTGCCCCGGTTCGTCCTCTTGGACCTGACGAAGTTCGGCCTCGTCGCGCACCGCCTCCCCGGTGGCATTGAGAACGATGTCCGACCAGCTAGCCCCGGTGCGCTGGCAGTAGCACGGGTGAGCGAGGAAGGCGGCGCCGACGACGGTGGACGCTGCCCCGTAGGGATAGGCCTCGACGGTAACCCTCAAGCCGTGCGCCTGGGCCACCGAGATCAGGTGTGCGCAGCGCTCGATATCGCGCAAGCTGGTGCTGTTGAGATGACAGATGTGCATGTGCGCGCCGGAAGTCGCCGCATAGGCGATCAGCCTCAGGTACGCCTCCTGAGAGCTTTGCGGGTCGATATTGGACATGAACTGGATGTGGGTGAATGTCGGCACGTCGTGGCGGGCCGCGAGGTCGGCCACCAACGACATCTCCTGGACGCCGGCGCCCGGAACGTAGCCGTTGTTGATCCCGATGCCCAGCC
>JAHBAP020000003.1 GCA_018500005.2 Mycobacterium sp.
AGCTGACGTGCCCCCAGGGCGACACCCCAGTCCGGCCGTGGTCGTGGTGAGTGCGCTGTCGGTGACTGCCGCGCTGGGCGTCGCCGTCGCCGATCAGCCCTCGGCAGAGTTGTTGCCCAACGCCATCGGAGGCCCGTACGCCCGGCTGCTGGCCGAGTCGGCCGATCTCGGACCGGCCCGATCCGAGCGCATCCAAGTGACCGCCGCGCTGAACCGGCCCGCCGAACCGGTACGCCTCATCGGCTGGGCCGAGGACCACGCTCTGTCGGTGCGGTGGCGGGACGGCGACAACTGGGCGGTGATCGAGGGGAGTCCCGGCGCCGTCGCGCGGGCCTTCGGGGTCGCGGTGCGCGACTACCGAGCCCGGGCCGGCTCCGATCCGGGCGGGGTCTTCGCCGCTTCCCCGCAACAACCCGAGGTCCCGGCGGCCGCCCGAAGTGAGGTGTCCGGTCTGGGTCGCATCCTGGGTTACACCCCGTCCCGCGGAGCAATGCCCCAGCCGCCCCGTGACGTCCCCGACGGAGGTCTGCTCCCGAGCCAGTTGCTCAACGCCTACAACGCGGCCCCGCTGGTCAAGGAGGGTGCTACCGGCAAGGGCGAGACGGTCGTGGTTTTCGCGTTCGACGGATTCCGGCAGCAGGACTTGGACACCTTCGCCGACACCTTCGGCCTTCCCCGGTTCAGCCCGGAAGTGATCGGTGGGATGCCGGAGCGGGTCAACGGCGAGGCCAACATGGACCTCCAGGTCATCCACGCCATCGCACCGGACGCGAAACTGGTTCTGGCCAATGCCCGGGAATCCATCACGCCCGGCGGCCGGGGGCCCTTCGAGGACGTTGCCGCGTTGATGGATGACATGGACGCCCGATTCCCAGGCGCGATCTGGAGTTTCTCGATCGGTTGGGGCTGTGACCGGCTTTTCGCGGAAGCCGACTTCGCCCCGGTTCGACAGGCGATGCGGAAAGCGCTGGCGCATGGCACCACCGCATTCAACGCCACCGGCGACCTAGCGGGAATGGAATGTAGACGAGGCGAAAGCTGGTCGGCCCCACCGAGTCCCGACGATGTCGGTGTCGACGCGGTTGCCTCATTGCCGGAGATGACGGCCGTCGGAGGAACGAAGTTGTCCACCGACGGCGAGGGTCATTGGCTGTCCGAACAGTCCTGGTACAACACCCCGCTCATCATCGGCACAGCAGGCGGGGCGTCGACGCTGTTCGAACGCCCCGACTGGCAGACGGTCGGAATCGGCACCGAGCTTCCCGACCGCCGACTGGTCCCTGACGTATCCGCGGTGTCCGATCCGTTCACCGGGGTGCGCATCGTTTTCAACCAGGAGGTCATGGTCGGTGGGGGCACGTCCCAGGCCGCACCGATATGGGCCGGCTTGACAGCACTGATGAACGACAAACTACGCGCCGACGGCGCCAAGCCGATCGGAGAACTCAATCCCGTGCTCTACCGGTTGGCCAAGTCGCCGAAACTTGCCTCCGGTCTGCGCGATATCAACCTGGGAGGCAATGCAATCAGTATCTCCGGCACGGTGGGCTACGACATGGTGACCGGTCTGGGCACCCCGAACGTGGACAATCTGGTTCGGAGCATTCTGTTGGCAAGGGCCGGCGCGTGACCGGAACCTCGCCGGTTGCCTCTGACGAGTTCGATGCGGTGGCAGTCCCGCCGGGCCGCTACACAGCCAAGGGCCTGCCCCGGGCGCGATACCTGGCAACTCTCGGCCCTATGGTCGTCGGACTTGCGACCGCGATGGTGGTCCTCGGCATCTGGGACAAACTCGTCACCGACGCATCGACCTACAACTGCCCACCGGATTGCGGGCGGCCGCCGAACTCCTTCCCGGTGGCCAACCTTCCGCGCTTCGTCGCGCCGGACGGGAGCTTTTCGGTGGCGTACCCACCTGCGGACCAGCCGTTCGAAGTGAGCACCGGCCCGGACGGTGTCACCGCGCGGTACATCGCCGGCGACGGCGGGGTGCTGCGCTTGTTCAGCGAGCCCGCACGCGGACGCGTCGCGCGACGGGTGGTGACAGATCTCCTCGCCAGCCAGTTCCCCTACGCCACGGTGGCCTACGAGCTTCCCAACTCGATGGTGGGTTATCAACTCGGTTACGGGGTGGTCGCCAACTTCCAAAAGCCCGGCCTGTCCGCGCGACTAGACCTTCGAGTGGTGGTGATGGCGGCAGTGAAGAACGATCTCGCACTCATCGCCGTCGCCGAAGGACCGTTCCGGCGGTTCTCCGCCGACTTCGGGCCGGGTCCGCCGTCCTCGGCCAATCTTGAACTTGCGATGCGGATGGCCAAGTACGCCGAAAGTTTCAGTTGGAAAGGGGACCCACCGCGATGAAGCCCGCTAACCCGCTGACAGCCCTCCTCGCAGTGCTCGGCCTGATCGTCGCCCTCACCGGGTGCGGGGGTGGCGGCAAGTCCGGAGAGAGTCCGACGCTCACCGTCTACAGCGCCAACGGTCTCGGTGCCTGGTATGAGGCGCAGTTCGCGAAGTTCAGCGAAGAAACCGGGATCAAAGTCAACCTGTTCGAGGCCGGGTCCGGTGAGTTGGTGTCCCGGCTGAATTCCGGTGCGGTGTGGGAACGACTGAACAACGACGGGAAGAGCATCCCGCCGGCAGATCTGCTGGTGACTCTTCCGCCGTTCATTCAGAAGGCTGACAGCGCCGGGCTGCTCCAGCCCAGCGGAGCCGATGCCGACGGGATCCCGGCCGAACTGGTCGGACCGGGCGGCAATTACGTTCCGATCGTCAAAACCGCGTTATGTTTCATCGCCAATCCGGCCGCCGAACCCACGCCGGTCACGTGGCAGGATCTGCTGGACCCGCGGTTCAAAGGAAAGCTGCAGTATTCGACACCGGGAGAGGCCGGTGACGGCACCGCTGTTCTGCTTCTTCTGCAGCATCTGATGGGTAAGCAGGGTGCTCTGGATTATCTTGCGAAACTGCAAGCCAACAATGTCGGCCCGGCCGCCTCGACGTCCAGCCTGCAACCCAAGGTGAACAGCGGCGAACTCCTGGTCGCCAATGGCGATGTGCAGATGAATCTGGCGTCCATCAACAACGACGGCTCGAAGTTCGACATCTTCTTTCCGGCGATGCCCGACAACAGCCGG
>JAHBAP020000406.1 GCA_018500005.2 Mycobacterium sp.
AGATGTGTATAAGAGACAGTCCCATAGGAACACCAGGTCCGCCTTGATGGCCAGACATTCCTCCATGACCCTTTGCACGTCGTAGACGATTCCGTCGAAGGTGCAGTTGGTCAGCGCGATCATCTTGACGCGGTCGAGTTTCCCGGCCCGGCGCAGCATCAACAACTTCGATTTGATCTCGCGCAACGAGACGGCGCCGTACATCGTGTAGTCGTTGAGCGGATAGGCCTCGAGATAGATGACGTTGGCCCCGCCCAGCATCATGCCGTAGTGATGGGACTGATGGCAGTTGCGATCAAGCAGGACGATGTCGCCCGGCGCCACCAGGGATTGCGTGACAATCTTGTTCGCCGTAGACGTCCCGTTGGTGACGAAGTAGGTCTGCCTCGATCCGAAGGTCTCTGCGGCGAGTTGCTGCGCCTCGCGCAGCGGGCCGGTGGGCTCGAGCAACGAATCCAGGCCGCCGCAGGTGGCCGAGGTCTCGGCCATGAAGATGTCCAGTCCGTAGAAGTCCACCATGTCGCGGATCCAGTGCGACTTGATGATCGACTTCCCTTGCGAGATGGGTAGTGCGTGGAACACCCCGGTGGGACGTTGGCTGTACTCCTTGAGCGCGCTGAAGAACGGGGTGCGGTATCTGGCGTCGACACCTTGCAGCAGGCTCAGATGCAACTCGAGCAGACCTTCCCGGGCGTGGAAACCCCTCCGGAAGTCCTTGCCCAGCCGGCCCGCGACGTTCTCGACGTCGACTTCGGTCATCAGGTAGAGATCCAGTTCGGGGCGCAGATCGCGAAGCGCCGCCGCCAAGATGGCCAAACGTTCGTCATAGGACTGGTCTTCGCTGAGCCGGTCGGCGATATTGGAGTCGACAAATTCGGCCAGCGCCGAAACGTCCCTGGTCGCTTGAGCGCCGAACCGCCGACCGATCACGACGGCCTGGATATTGACGTTGAGGCGTGCGGCGATCAGTGCCTCCGCCGCGTTGGGCACCACCACCGGCTCGTAGACGAACTCGTCGTCCTGCCGACGCCAGCCGTGGGCCTCTTTGCGAAGGTTGCGTTCCTGGGCCTCGCTCAGCGACTCGACGACGAGGACCTCGAAATACAGTGGCTCCCGCTTGCCAACCGGCTGAGTGTCCATCCGGTGCAGATCGGTGGAGCCGTCCTCATCGTCACCGGCGGCGTCGAGTGCACCGGATCGGTAGGTCCCGTGAGTCAGCGCATGGTTGATGAAGACGACGGCCTGGGCGAACTTGTCATAGTCCCCGCCGGTGAACATGCGGTTGAGCCTGGCGAACTGGGCGCCACCGGGATAGGCCCAGTACAGCTCGAGTGGCGCCAACCGGACCAGCAACGCCCGACAGGTCTGCTGGTGATCGTCGATGGGCCTGCCCAACGTGGCGAGCCGGGCCAGTTGTCCGGCAGCGTCCTCCAGCCGGCACCAGGTGTCAGCGCGTAGCTGCCAGACACTGTTGTAGACGCGTGCCGCCGTTGCCATGGAAACCCCTCCGCGCCGATCAGCCGGACCGAACTAGTTCCGTCCGGGGAGCTTCATCACCGTTCGGACCATCGGGAACAGCGACTTCTGCCAGAGCTCGGCCGGCATGCCGAACGGCGGGTCCAGATTGAGCACCCGGGCTGTCGCGATCGTCTGCGCCTCGGTGTATTTCAGCAAGCCCTCCGGGCCGTGGCGGCGGCCGACGCCGGAGATGCCCATACCGCCCATCGGGGCGCTCAGACTACCCCAAGCGAAAGCATAGCCCTCGTTGACATTGACTGTCCCGCAATGCAATTGAGCGGCGATGCGCTCCCCCTCGGCGTCCGATCCCGCCCAGACGCTGGCGTTTAGCCCGTATTCGGTGTCGTTGGCCTTGTCGATGGCCTCCTCGACGCTGGCGACCGGGTAGATCGACACCAGCGGGCCGAATGTCTCGTCGCGGGCGCATTCCATTTGTTCGGTGACGCCGGTCAGCACGGTCGGCTCGTAGAACAGCGGCCCGATATCGGGACGTGCCTTCCCACCGGCGATGACCTTGGCGCCCTTGGTCTTTGCGTCCTCGACGTGGGCGGCGGTGTTCTCCACCTGCCCCTCGGAAATGAGGCTGCCCATATCGGCGGAGAAGTCGTACCCGGCGCCGAGTTTCATCTTCCGGACCGCGTCCCCGAACTTGGCGGTGAACTCCGCGGCGATGCTCTGCTCGACGTAGATCCGCTCGATCGAGATGCACAACTGCCCGGCGTTGGAGAAGCAGGCCCGCGTGGCGGCGGCGGCCACCTTGTCCAGGTTGGCCCCCCGCGTGATGATCATCGGGTTCTTCCCGCCGAGTTCGGCCGAGAAACCGATCAACCGGCGGCCGCACTTCTCGGCGAGTTCCCTGCCGGTCGCGGTCGACCCGGTGAACATGAGGTAGTCACACCCCTCGAGGATCGCCGTACCGACCACAGATCCGGGACCGGGCACAACCGCGTAGAGGTCACGCGGCAGTCCGGCCTCATAGAGCAGGTCTGCGCAGGCCAGTGCACTGTAAGGGGTCTGGCTGTCCGGCTTGAGCACGACCGCGTTGCCCGCGATGAACGCCGGCACGGCGTCGGAGGCGGTCAGGGTCATCGGGTAGTTCCACGGCGAGATGATCCCGACGACGCCCTTGGGCTGGTAGCCCACCGTGGTCTTGCCGATCGCCGGCAGGAGCGATTGCACTGCGCGTGTCTTGAGCAGGTCTTCTGAAACACGCGCGTAGTAGTTGGCGTTGGCGGTGAGGTCGATGAGTTCCTCCTGCGCGGCCCACCGGGCTTTACCGGCCTCGGCCTGCAACAGGTCCATCAGGAAGTCGCGGTTCTCGACGACCAGGTCGCGATAGCGCCGGATGACGGCGACGCGCTCGGAGACCGGTCGTTCGACCCACTGAGCCTGTGCCGCGCGCGCTTTGACGAACGCCCTCTCTACATCCTCGGCGGTGCCGACTGGAATTGTCGCCAGGGGACGGCCGGTGAAGACCTCCTCCACCGTCCTGGTGGGCCGGGCGGCGGGGTCCTCGATGGCCGCAAGGGAACGCAAGCGTTCGAAGACGTTGGCTGCTGGAGCGGGCATGTCGCCACCTCACGGGTCGCTGGGTCGTTGCGGCCAGCCTATCCATTGCGGAGGTTGACCCGGGGCGCAAGTCCTAGAAGGGCGGCGGGTCGTTCGCCGCAAGCTCGGCGATTCGGGCGGCGTGCGCTCTGGCGCACTCGGCGTTGATCTTCGCGCGAATTGTTCGTTCGCGGTCGATTCGCGCCCTCCGGTCTTCGTTCAGCGGCCCGGCGGACGTAAAGCTCACGACGGCGGCCAGCCTGCGAGCGATGAGCACCGACTCGCCCCGGGCGGACTCCCTGATCCTATCGATCAGAACAGCATCGGTTGTTGAAGTATCGAACATATTTTCGATTCTAGGTGCGCCCACCGACCGAATTGCGCGATACCACCTCAGGGCGCAGGCGGCGCCGCCGCCCGAGCGTCCAGGTCTGTTGAAATGCCGTTTTCGGTCATGCAGACGATGAACGGATCCGAGGAGTCATCAGGTGTTGCATTCGCGGCCGGCGGCCCGATCAGCACCACCGCGGCCAGCGCGACGCTGACCAGATGACGGACAAGCAGGTGCGACATCACGTCTCCCTTCGCTCCGGTGGCAACCGCGTCGAAGCTATGACCGGCCGATGAGCGCCGATTAGCGCCCAGCTATGAGCCGGCTATGAGCCGCAACGTCAACTCGACGTGTAGTACCGATCTGAGTGGGTAGCCCTGACGGGACCGGTATTTCATTCGACTCAGGGAGAATCCGTGCGCGCACAATCGACTACCACCGGACTGTTATTGATCGGCTGCCCAGTGGCAGCTGCATTACTTTTCTCCCCCGCCGCAGCCGCCGACGACGGGACGCCGTCGCCGGTGCTTCCGGAACTCGTCGCCCAGACGAACAATGGTGTCGAGATCCAACACATCACCGATCGTTGGGACAAGGTGTCGGTCTTCTCCCCCTCGATGAACAAGCTCGTCGTCAACGACGTCTATAAGGCGCCCAATCCCGGCGCCCCGACCTTCTATCTGCTGCCCGGAATAGACGGCGGCGACAACCTCGACCCCGGGACGAACTTCGCGCCCGGTTCCAAGAGCTGGTTCGGAATGACCGACATCCAGGGCTTTTTCGCCGACAAGAACGTCAACGTTGTCTCGCCCCTGGGCGGCCAGTTCAGTTGGTACACCAACTGGGTCAACGACGCGAGCAAGCAGTACCAGACCTATATGACCCAGGAACTGCCACCGGTGATCAACACCACTTACGGCGCCAACGGCGTCAACGCCGTCGGGGGCCTGTCGAGTACCGGCGGCACCGCGATCGACTATGCGGTTCAGGCTCCCGGGGTATACCGGGCAGTCGGCTCCTACAGCGGCTTTCCGGCGGTCTCCGATCCGCCTGCCCCACAACAGGTCGCCGCCACCCTGATCGGTGGCGGCGCGAGCGCGGACAACATGTGGGGTCCACTGGGCGGTCCGGGTTGGGTCACCCACGACCCGGCCAAGAATGTCGACAAACTCCGCGGCGTGGCCATCTACGCGGCGGCCTCCGGCGGTGGCCAGGGATCGGTGGACAAGCTCATGCCCAATTCCGGCCCCAACATCGCCGGAGGGTTCATCGAGGGCGTCGTCGCGGACAGCACCAGGAAATTCGCCGAGGCCGCTCAAGCTGCCCATGTACCGGTGAATTACGTTGTCCGACCTGAGGGTTCGCACACCTGGGGCCTTTTCGAATCCGAGATGCAGGAGTCCTGGAACACCACGATAGGACCCGCCCTGGGGCAGTAGCCCGATCAGACGTTCTGAGCCGACAGCCTCGTCGAGGAGAGGGCCAGTGCGGTCATGAAATCGACGAGTTTGTCGCGCCCCGTATCCAGGTCGCCGCGCATCCACATCGCACTCAATTCGAGGCATCCGCTGATGATCGTCAAGGCCATCAGTCGGGAGTCCTCCTCGGAGGGAGCATCCTGACCCAGCAGTGGCCTGCCGGCCACCATCACCTCGGCCAGTGTGGTCACGAGTTCCTGACGTTTAGCACGCAGTTGCTCGCTGGACTGAGACTCGATCAGGAACCGCCCATGCCGCGGGTCGACGGTCAGGAAATCGACGGCCGTGACAACGCAAGCCCGAATCCGGGCGGCCACTTCCGGTTCGGTGGCGGCGATGGCGCCGTTGAACGCCGCACCCACATGGAAGATGAGGTCGTCGTTGAGCGCCGTCAACACCTCGTCACAGTCCCGGAACTGCTCGTAGAAATACCTGTCGTTGAGCCCGGCCGCCGCGCAGATCGCCTTCACGCCAAGGCCTTTGACTCCCCGCTGGGCTACAACCTCCAAAGTGGCATCCAGCAGGGCAGCCCGGCGCCGTTCGCGGCGCTGTTCTGCGCTGGCTCCGGCGTAGGTGCGAGCCTGGATCGTCACGGGGTGTCCTCTTGACAGGTCGTTTGATCTGGTGAAGCCTAGCACCAAATATTCTGGTGCTGGAGTTCACCACTTTTGGAGGTGCCGGGTGACCGAGGTCGTCGATCCCCCGCTTTTTCAGGCCTTTCCGTTCAACGTCGGACTGAAACTCTTGGCACCGAGGGACATCCGGCCCACGCCGGAACAGCGGGAGAGCTATCAACGGTTCACCCAGATGGGAGATCCCCTAGCCGACGATCTGGTCGCGGCGTTTCGCCGACTCCCCACAGGAGTGGGCCGCGCCCAGTTCGAGACCGCGGTCGAGAAGGGTATCGACGCCGTGGAAGACCCGATACCCGAGCTGGTCGCGTTCTTCGACTCCGTCGACGCAAAGCCGTATTGGGTCGACCAGAAGAAGATCGATCACGCCGGCCGAGTTCTTGCCCGCGTCGGGGTGGTGGTGGGCTTCACCTCGCTGTCGATGCTCTCGCTGATGTTCGGCTATCTGGCCTCCCGGGCCGACAAAACCCTGGTCGCCACGGGCGATCTGGCGGCAATGGCGCCACGGCGACTGGCCGAGACGATGAACTGGACCACCGAAGTCACGGGTCCGCGGGCCTTGGAGCGCTTTGCGCCGGGCTTCACCAGCACCGTTCGAGTCCGGCTGATGCATGCCATGGTGCGGGCCGGGATGTCGCGCCGCCCCGACTGGGACTTCGAGGATTGGGACCAGCCGGTGAACCAGTCCACCATGGCCGGGACGCTGGTTCTGTTCTCGATGGGCAACGTGATCGGATCCCAGGCGCTGGGCACCCATTTCAGCGATCAGGACAAGGACGCGATCTACCACTTCTGGCGCTACGTCGGCTTTCTGCTGGGCGTGGACGCCGAACTACTGCCGGCCGACGAAGCCGACACCTGGCGACTGCTGTGGCTACAGGCCGATTACGAGTTCCGCCCGGACGAAGACTCCACCCGGCTGGCACAAGCACTCCGGGGAGCGCTGGGGCCGCTGCTCGTCGGCAACTCCACGCATCCGGCGGCAGAGTTGGTCAAGACCGTGACGACCGAATTGCTCTGCGCCTACAGCAGATTGATCATCGGATCGTCCAATGCCGACATCCTCGAGCTGCCTGACAACAAGCCCGCGCAGATACTGGTGGCAGGCTTGGCCGCAGGCAACTTCATCATGGGCTACCCGTTGCGGTTCGTACCCGGACTCAACCGGGCCCGGGAGATCCTGGGGCGCAAGAACATCGAGATATTCGCGACCCAGACGATGAAGCGCAACCGCGGCGACCGCACGTACGCGCGGCACGACGCCCTGGGCAAAAGACCGGACCGGAAGGCGAATGTGCGTGCGCAGGCCTGATTTCCGCCCGCCCCACTGAGTCGCGAACCCCAAGGTACGGCCCCTAAGGTATGGCAATGTCCGAATACGATGGATTGACCGTTGAGGTGAGGGAAGACGGGGTCGGTGTCGTCCTGTTCGACCGGCCCGAGAAGTTCAACGCACTGACCGCCCAGACCCTTGGCACCCTTGCCCGTGCGCTCCACACGCTCGGTGGCCGGCAGGACTGCGGGGCGGTCGTAATCTCCGGTGTGGGTCCGGCGTTCTGTGCCGGCATGGACCTGACCGGCGCGAATCTCAACACCGAGGGCAAAGACCCCGTTCAGTTGGTGTATGCGGCCATGCGCGATGCCGTCACCTGCGTGCTGGCGATCAGAGAGATCCCGCAACCGGTGATCGCGGCCGTCAAAGGTCCGGCGGTGGGCGCCGGCTTCGCGGTCGCCACGGCGTCCGACATCCGGATCTGTTCTCCCGACGTGGCTTTCATGGCTCCGTTCGTCAAGCTGGGCGTCTCCATCGGCGACATGGGCCTGTCCTGGATGCTGCCAAGGCTGATCGGCCCCGGCGCAGCGGCTGAGGTCTTCTATACCGGGAAGACGCTGGGGGCGCAGGACGGGCTCGCCCTCAAACTCGTCCAGCATGTGGTCGACGATCCGCTCCAGACCGCGATCGACATGGCCGCCAGAATCGCGTCCCGGCCGCGGCTGGCGGTCCGGATGTCCAAGGAACTGCTCAACGCCAGCATCGGGGCCGGCGGCCTGCGCGAGCACCTCGAAGTGGAGATGCGCTCGCAGGTGATCGGCCTGCTGACCGAGGACCATCGGGCGGCCCTGCGGGCCTTCGCCGCCCGGCAGCGGAAGGACTGACCTCCGCTCAGTGGTCGTGGATGACGACGCCGCGAATGATGTTGCCCGCCAGCATGTCGTCGTACGCCACGTTGATATCGCCCAGCCCAGAACGGCATCGGCGGAGATGCCGTTTAGGTCCCCGGGCACCATATGACCGGCGCCGTCGAAAGTCGACGAACTCGATCTGGGGAAAGCGTTTGAGTAGTCAATCGGCATTCGCGAATTTCGGGTCCCAGCGCCAGAAGCAGCGGGCTCCGATCCGGCGCAGGTCGGCGGTCAGGCTTTTCAGATCGGCTGGTCGCGCAGTACGGGTTGTATTTCGCCACGGTTTCGGCGACATCCTCGAGGGTGGCGAAGCCGTTTTCCATTCCATCAGCCATGAGCTGACGATGCGAACCCGAAGGATGGAAGCATGAGGGCATGACCGAAAACGCCGAACTCGTCCACTACTCCGTCGATCGCGGCATCGCCCGGATCGAGTTGGACTCGCCGCACAACCGCAATGCGTTGTCCCGGCAGTTGTGCGCCGAACTGGGGGCACATCTCTCCGCGGCGACCGCCGATCCGGCCGTGCGGGCGGTCGAGCTCACCCACACAGGTTCGGTCTTCTGCGCCGGAGCCGACCTCAGTGAGGCATCCAGCGGACCGTCGATCACCGACACCATGATCAGCCTGCTGGGCAGGATCGTCGAGATGCCCAAGCCCGTCGTCGCCCGCCTCGACGGCCATGTCCGGGCTGGCGGCCTGGGACTGGTCGGCGCCGCGGACATCGCATTGGCCTCGCGCTCAGTCAGTTTCGCGTTCACCGAAGTCCTGATCGGGGTGGCGCCGGCGATGATCACGCTGACCACGCTGGGCCGGATGACCGAACGGGCCGCCAGCCGCTACCTGCTGACCGGCGAGAAGTTCGACGCCACCACCGCCGCGGAGATCGGGTTGATCACCGAGGCCGTCGACGACCTCGACGCCGCCACCGCCGAGTTGTACGACCAGTTGCGCAAGTGCTCCCCGCAGGGTCTAGCCGAGACCAAGCCGCTGACCACCCGGGCCACCCGGGAAGCCATCGCAGGCCGCGCCGCTGATCTCGCGGCACTCTCGGCACGACTGTTCGGCACCGACGAGGCCAGAGAGGGCATGTTGGCGTTCCTGGAGAAGCGCTCTCCTAGTTGGGTTCTGAACTAGCATTTTCGGTATGGGACTCTTGACCTCGCCGAAGGCCTACGCCGGTCTCGCGGCGTTCCAAGCGGTGGACGCCATCGCCTGCGCGGCGCAAGTGCCGCCCATCAAGAAGAGCCTCGACTCGGTCGGCTGTCCTGAGCATGTTCGCAAGGTGCTGCCCGTGGTCAAGGGCGCATCAGCCGTCGGGCTGCTGTCGGCGAAGTGGTTTCCCGGGCTGGCGCGGCTGACCACGGCGATGTTGACGCTCTACTTCGTCCTTGCCGTCGGAGCGCATGTGCGAGTGCGCGACAAGGCCGTCAACGCACTTCCGGCGGCGGCTTTCCTGGCCACGTTCGCGGTCATGACGGCCAAAGGCCCGGATTCATCGCAATAGACCGTCGCGATTACAGCCCCAGCGTCTTGGCGATGATATCGCGC
>JAHBAP020000558.1 GCA_018500005.2 Mycobacterium sp.
CGGAATAGTGATCGCTGCCGGACTGGGCGGAGTCATCCTGACCGGCTCGGCGGCCACGGCGGTAGCGTCCCCGGACTCAAGTCGCGATCATTCGGCCGCGGCCGACCAACATTCGGCCCGCGCTGCACAGCGCAGTGCCCGACCCAGGGTCGTTTCCGGAACCGGATCGGTAGAGCGCAGAACGGCTTCAACTCGGCGGCCATCGGCACAGTCGGCGGCTGCGACGATTCAAACAACCGCCCCGCGACCGGCGCGGGCCGCCGGCAGGGCCGGCTTGCGTTCGTCGCTGGGCGCGCTGTTCAACAACCAGACACCGCAACTGTTTCCGACTCAGAGTGGGCAGAGCCCGAGCGGAGCGGTAAACGGATTGCTCAACGCGGTTGACCCGGACAGTCCCCGGCTGACATTCACAGTCGCCGAGGCTCCCAGCCACGGAACCGCCGCGGTCGGGGCTGACGGATCGTGGACCTACACGCCCAACCCACCGATGGCGGTTGCCGGTGGCCTCGATTCGTTTCGGGTGACGGTCAGCGACGCGGCCAGTGGGTTCGCCATCCACGGCCTGGCCGGGCTGGCGCACCTGCTCAGTTTCGGCCTGCTGGGCGCGAGGGGCGATTCGAGTACCGCGACGATCGCGGTGGCCGTTACGCCCGTCGCGACCGGAAACAACCCTCCGACCGGCGTGGCGTCGGTCAGCGGGGTCGATGCGGTCACCGGGCGCGTCGACGGTGTGGTGACCGGCCGCGACATTGATGGGGACGTCCTGAGTTATGCCGCCTCGATCGCCGGAAAAGGCACGGTGAGCATCGACGCGGGAACGGGCGCATTCGTCTATCTCCCCACCGACGCCGCCCGAAAGAATGCTGCGGCGCCGAGTGCCACCGACGCCGATCGGCACGACACCTTCACCGTGAACATCACCGACGCGCACGGCGGCAGCGCCACGGTCGGCGTCGTCGTCCCGGTCAGCCCCGCCGATCAGCCCCCGCCGGCCGCGGGTCAACTGCTCCCCGCCGACCTCCATTTCGAGGGATTCTTCGGGGTGCCGACCGGTCAGCTTGCCGCCGGGCCATACGCCACCCTCGCCTACGGCGGCGCGGCGCTGGCCTCCCGCGTGGTCGACGGCCAACGGCACTTCTTCCTGACCGGACACCGGTATGCCAACGACCCACTCGTCGAACTCCTCGCCCCCGCCGCACTCGGTGGCACGGCGGCAACCGCACCGGTGGCCGCGCTGTACCGCTACTGGGGCGACATCTACGGCGGTCGCAAGATCACCGCGGAGGAACCCGACCCGACCGAGCCGAATGCGAACTGGACCGAGGGGTTGTTGTGGGATGAGGCCAATCAACGGCTGCTGTGGTCCTACGGCAACTGGTACGCCGCACTGGCGGTGAACAACCCCGTGCTGGGGGCAACGGCGCTCGCCCCCGACGGCTCGATGAGCGTGCAGGGCCCCTGGCGCACCACTTCAGAGTCGCAACAGACCCGTTCGTTCGCGGTATTCCTCAGCCCGGCGGTGTCGGCCGCGACGGGCGGCGCCGCCCTGGGCCTGGGCGGCAAGATGCAGTCCATCAACGCCACCGCGTCGTGGGGGCCCGCCCTGCATGTGATCGGCTCCGCCGCAGGAAATCCCGGAACGCCGCTCGATGCGCGGGTTCTCGCCAGTCATCCCATCTCACCCACCGGCCGACGCACCCTACGCGTCGCCGACTACGAAGTTGCCCGTAACCCCGACGGATCCCCGGACAGCGCCGGCACCGAACCGGCCGTCGACGGCGTCGGTTTCTGGACCGAACTCGACGAGACGACCGGTGCGGCTTTCGTGCACACCGGATCTGGCGGGCGGTCCGCGCTGGTCTACGCGGGCGGGCAGGCATCCGGATTGATCTGGTACGGGCCTGACCTCGAGCACGGCGTCACCGACGGTCGCGGTTACAACGGCAGCGGCAACCACGCCGGGAACTATCGCCCCGTGCTGTGGTTGGTCTCCGAAGACGACCTGGTGGCCGCCGCCGAGGGCAGGCTCGACCCCGATCAGGTCAATCCCTACGCGACCATCGACCTGATGGCACAGTTCCCGGAATTGGGCTTCCTGAATGGACTTTCAGCCGGACAGCCCGTCTTCGCCGCGGAGGAGGGCCGACTGTACGTGCCGTTCGCCGGCGGAAGCAGTCAGGGCGGGGAGCCCTATCCCCTCGTCGCGGTGTTCTCCGTCGCCGGCTGACCTCATACCCTTGCCCAATGGCGGGCAACAGAAGGTTGACGTTGGCGGGTGCGAGCTTGGTGGTCCTGGCTGTGCTGGGCTGGCTGGCAACTCTGGTCGCCCTGCCCTTTCTGCAGCAACCGCACACGACAGAGGACCTGACCGCAGCCTGGAGACAGGCCGGGCCGACCCCGTTGGACGAGACGACGACGGTGCTGGTTCCAGCGGGACAGACGCTGGTGGCCTTCCTGGTCGGCACCGATCTGTATGGCCTCGCCGGCACCACGACCGGCACCTGCACCGCCACCGGAGCGGGCTCACCGCTGCAACTGGGCTGGCCGGTCCAAATCAACCGGTCGCTGACCGGCGTCATCAAGGACGGCCAGGAGACGGTCGCGATCGCCGGCTGGACCAACACGACCGGCAACGCTGTGCGTGTCGAAATCCGCTGCAAATCATCAGATTCGACGGTGGATCATTACGTGGCCGTCCCAGCCCACACGGCGGTTCTGACCAAGGGACCGCGGTTCCAACCGTGGGCCTGGGTGGTGTTGGGCGTTGCCGGGGTAGGACTCATCGTCGCCGGGGCCCGACGCGTCAACCCGCCCAGCCCGTGATCCGGGTTGCAGACAATTCACTGAGGTAGACGTCCAGGTCGGTATAGCCGGTCGCCGATAGCGTGTGGGCGTTGGTGTTGCCGACATTCGGATTGAGCCCCTTGGCCGTCTCCCATGTGTCGGGCATGCCGTCGTTGTCGGTGTCGACGGGGGCTGCCGGGGCCGATCCGCCGTAAGCGGCCAGAAGCGCATCGCCGGCCGGGTTGGTGTTGCGCGGCGCCGCGGCGATGGTGTCAGTGGCCACGCTGCGCATCAGCCGGATATCCATCGGGTCGCGGGGCCACGCGCCTGCCGTGTTGAGTAGCAGATTCACCAGTTGGTCGGTGGGGGTGTAGGTGATCGACGGGAAGGGGTGGCGTGTCGAGAGCTTCCGCGCCACTTGCGAAGCGGTGTTCGGGTCGGTAACAGCGGGATAGTCGTTGCAGCAGTAGAACAGTTCGTAGTCCGACCTGGCCGGATAGAGGTTCATCTTGTTGCCGCTGACATAGAGGTTGTTGAGCGGGGTGCGCATTATCTGGTCGTCGAACATCCCGTAGGGGAAGTCGCCTCGGACGCGGAAGTAGTTGTTGACCGCGTTGAGGTTCCAGTAGATCGGATACGGGTTTCCACTGGCGTCGGTGAGAGAGTTCGTGGTGCGGCCGAGGGCGACGAAGAAATTCGGGTCCCAGTAGAGATTGTTCGACATTTCGAGGTTCATGTAGGACCTTGCGGCGGCAAGGGACTCACGGCTGCCCTCCGGAAGCCTGCCCTCGATCCGGTTGAACACGTTGTGATGTAGCGAGACGTTGTCCAATTCGAAGCCGTGGGCCGGATTGGAGTAATTCATCAGCACGCCGCCATAGAAGGAGTGGCCGCCGACGGTTTCGGCGATCAGCGTGTTCTGGACGGTGATGTCGTGGGAGTAGGAGATTTCGATGGCTTCGTCGGTGGCGTTTCCGATGGAGACGTGGTCGACGATCGCGTTACGGGTGTAGCGGATACGCAGTCCGTCGTCGCTCGGCCCGTCGAGGCCCGGCCGGATTCGGATGTGTTGCAGGATCCAGTTCTCGGCGAAGTCCGCCGGCACCCGTACCGCCTGGTCCTGGTAGGGGGTTTCGTCGGTGACGAAGCCGCGCAAGGTGATTCCGCCCGGGGAGGTCTGTCCGGCGATGGTGACGTTGCCGTTGGTCAGATGGATCTGGGTGTCGATGACGCCGCTGACCTTGAACAGAATGTATCTGGCCCCCGGCTGATCGATGGCCCACTGCAAGGA
>JAHBAP020000028.1 GCA_018500005.2 Mycobacterium sp.
CCCTTGAGGTCGTGGTCGCCGTGCCAGAGGCTCACCGCTTCGGCCCCGGCCAACCGGACTGCGCGGGCAGCGTCGACGTCGTCGAGGGTCCCTGGGAAGGTGATGACCCCGACACGTGCGTTCATGCGCGGTCCGCCTTCGGCTTCTCGCTCTCCGGTCATGCCGGATCCCGGGTGACGGCCCAGTCTTCGATGACGGTGTTGGCCAACAGCGATTCGGCGATCTCGGCGAGTTCGTCGTCGGTCACCGTGTCGTCGACTTCCAACTCGAAGCGCTTACCCTGTCGAACCTGCGAGACGCCGGGGTGGCCCAGCCTGCCGAGCGCTCCGACGATGGCCTGGCCTTGCGGATCGAGAATCTCCGCCTTCGGCATCACAGTCACAACTACCCGGGGCACACAGGCTCCTTATGTCGACGGTTGGTGCGTCGCTGATCCTACCGGCGGCTCAGGGACAGGAGCCGAGGGAGGCGGCGCACAGCGGCGCGCCAAGCGCGTCCAGGACGGCGGTGTCTGTCACCGCGGGCCATGGCGTCCGGGCAGGCGCCTCCGACCACAGCGCGAGTTCGGTCACTGTGCTGTTGAAAGGGTCGGCCAACAGGTACTCGTGCAGCACCACCGGACCACTGATGGCAACTGCCACCCGGTCAGGCTCGTTGACCACCAGCGAGGCGGAGGCGGTCGGGTTGGTCGATTGGCATGCCTGCAGCGCAGTGACCGCGGCGCGCACCGCGTCCTGGGCCAGTTCACCGCCGCGCCAGGTCTCACCGGGCCAGTGCAGCACCTGGGCCTGCAGCTGCCACTGTCCAGCAGGATTGGACACCTGCGACCGTTCGGCGACGGCGTAACTTCGCGGGTCGCCGGGGGCCGCCCGCGTGCCGCAGAGTTCTTCAAAGCGGAATCGCGCCGGGCGGGCGGTGACCGCCAGACCTGCCAGGTGCGGCCAGGAGTAGACGGAGTCGAGCGGAATGGCCGACGGTGCGATCCACGCCGAGTCGGGGATGCGGTTACAGGCGGGCGGACAGTTACCGGCCGGTTCGGCCGACGCCGGCGGCGCCCCGCTGACGGAGGATGCGATCGAGAAGCCGACACAGGAAGCCGCCACGATCGTCGTGAGGGCTATCCGCATCCGCCGCCTCCTGTGAGCGCGCACAATCGTAAGCATGGAATTGACGCATTTCGGTCATTCGTGTCTGCTCGCGGACTTCGGTGTCGGGCGACTGTTGTTCGATCCCGGCACCTTCTCGCACGGTTTCGAGGGCATCACCGGCCTCTCGGCGATCCTGATCACCCATCAGCATCCCGATCACGCCGACCCGAGTCGTCTGCCCGCACTGGTGGAGGCCAACCCTCAGGCGGCCCTTTACGCCGACCCGCAGACCGCCGCGCAACTCGGCGGGGACTGGAAGGCGGTGCACGTAGGCGACGAGCTGACCACGGCGGGTCTGAGCATCCGTGGTGTCGGCGGTCGGCACGCGGTGATCCATCCGGAGATCCCGGTGATCGACAACATCTCCTACCTGATCGGGGATTCCGAGCATCCGGCGAAGCTCATGCATCCCGGCGACGCGTTGTTCGTTCCCGGTGAACCGGTCGAGGTGCTGGCCACCCCGGCCGCCGCGCCGTGGATGAAGATCTCCGAGGCGGTCGACTATCTGCGTGCGGTCGCGCCCCGGCACGCAGTACCGATCCACCAGGGCATCATCGCCCCACCCGCGCTCCCGATCTTCTACGGTCGGCTCACAGAGATGTGCGACACCGACTTCCGTGTGCTGCCCGCGGAGAACTCGGTACGGTTCTCACGATGAGCGCGGCGGATTTGGAACGGCTGTTCGGGCTGGGCGGCAAGACCGCACTGGTCACCGGCGGCACCCGGGGTATCGGCTTGATGATCGCCCGCGGCCTGTTGCAGGCCGGGGCATCGGTTGTGGTCAGTTCCCGCAAGGCGGACGCCTGCGAGCAGGCCGTCGCGGCACTGTCGGAATTCGGCGAGGTGCGTGGGGTGCCCGCCGACCTCGCCCGCCAGGACGAGTGCAAGCGCCTTGCCGCCGAGGTACTCAGCGGGACCGATTCGCTGGACATTCTGGTGAACAATGCCGGAGCCACCTGGGGTGAGCCACTGGACAGTTTTCCCGCCGCGGCGTGGGATCGGGTACTCGACCTCAACGTGAAATCCCCGTTCTGGATGGCGCAGGAACTGCTGCCCGCACTGCGCGAAGCCGGCAGCCAGGACGACCCTGCCCGAATCATCAACATCGGCAGCATCGACGGTATCCACGTCAGCCCGATGCCGACCTATTCCTATTCGGCCAGCAAGGCGGCGTTGCACCAGCTCACCCGGGTACTGGCCAAAGAGCTTGGGCCGCAGCACATCACCGTCAACGCGATCGCGCCGGGACCGTTCCCTTCGAAGATGATGGCCGCCACCCTGGAAGCGTTCGGCGAGGCGATAGCCGATGCGGCCCCACTGCGCCGCATCGGCCGCGACGACGATATGGCCGGAATCGCGATCTTTCTGGCCAGCCGGGCCGGGTCCTACCTCAACGGAGCAGTCATCCCCGTTGACGGCGGCATCGCGACCACGGCGAGTGGTACCGCTCGCTAGCTTCCGGCAGCGGCCTTGCCGAATCGGTCGGGATCGGCGGTGGCTAGCAGCCACGCGAACTGAAACGCCGTCTCCTTCCAACGTTCGTAGCGGCCACTGATACCGCCGTGGCCGGCCGCCATCTGGGTGCGAAGCAGCACCGGATTGGTATCGGTCTTGGTATGCCTGAGTGCGGCAACCCATTTGGCCGGTTCGACGTAGAGAACCCGGGTGTCGTTGAGCGAGGTCATCGCCAGGATCGCCGGGTAGTCCTTTGCTTCGACGTTCTCGTACGGGGAATAGGACTTCATGTAGAAGTAGATGTCGCTGTTCTCCAGCGGATTGCCCCATTCGTCCCATTCGGTCACCGTCAATGGCAGTGAGGGATCCAGGATCGTGGTGAGCGGATCCACGAAGGGCACCTGGGCAAGGATGCCGGCGAAGAGCTCCGGCGCCATATTGGCCACCGCCCCCATAAGCAGGCCGCCCGCGCTGCCCCCGAGCGCTACCAGGTTTCGGGGCTGGGTCAGGCCGGTGTCGACCAAATGCCTTCCGGCGGAGATGAAATCGGTGAAAGTGTTCTTCTTCTCCAGCAGTTTGCCGCGCTCATACCAGAGCCTTCCCATCTCGCCACCGCCGCGGATGTGGGCAATGGCGAACACCATTCCGCGATCCAACAGCGACAGCCGGGCGATGGAGAATCCCGGATCTTCACTTGACTCGTAGGCCCCGTATCCGTAAAGCACTGTGGGAGCCGGGAATTCGGTGTCCTTGCGGTAAATCAGCGAGATCGGGATCCGGGTACCGTCCTCGGCTACCGCCCAGTCGCGGCGTTCCACGTACTCCTCGCGCCGGTAGTCCCCGAGGACCGGCTGCTCGCGCAGCAGGGTCCGCTTCCCAGTCGTCAGATCGATGTCGTAGATCCGCACCGGGGTCAGGAACGAGGTGGCGGCGACCCGCAGGCGGGGGGCGTCCCAGTTCGGGTTTCCGCCCAGCCCGCAGGCCATCAGTTCGGAGTCGAAGGTGATGTCCGCGGGGGTGCCGTAGCCCTCGGCGTCGATCGGCCACAGCTGCAGACCGGGCAGCGCCTCACGCCGGAAGTGCACGATGAGGTGGCGGGCAAAGGTCTCGACCCCCTCGATGCGCACGTCATCGCGCGCCGGAATGAGGGTTCGCTGGGCGGTGGGATCGGACACCGGCGCCTCGACGAGGGTGAAGTTCGGCGCTCCGTCGTTGTGCAGAATCAGGAAGCGGTCCTCACCGTCGACGACGGCGTGGTCGACGGTGTACTCGACGCCGTCGCGGCGGGGCAGGACCACGGTGAACTCGGCCTGCGGGTCAGAGGCGTCGGCGACCCGGACCTCGGAGGTGATCGCCGACCCGACACCGATCACGATGAAGGCGTCGCTTCGGGTGCGGCCGACCCCCACCCAGAACCGTTCGTCCGGCTCGTTGAACACCTGCTCGTCATGGCCGGTGTGGCCCAGTCGATGGCGCCACACGGTGTCGGGACGCCAGGCCTCGTCGACGGTGGTGTAGTAAACGCAGGCACTGTCGGTCGCCCAGGTGACACCGGCGGCGATACCTATGATGTGGTCCGGGTACAACTCACCGGTCCGTAAGTCCTTGAATCTCAGGGTGTATCGCTCATCGCCGATGGTATCGGCGGAGAAGGCAAGGATATTGCCGTCCGGGCTGACGCTTCCGGCGCCGATCGCGAAATAGTCGTGCCCTTCGGCTTCGATGTTCTCGTCGATCAGGATCTCTTCGCCAGGAATGTCGGTGTGCTCGTCGAGAGCGGGCGGGTCCCAGTCGTCGGGACCGGAAATCGGGCATCGGCAGTGCACGCCGTACTGCTTGCCCTCGAAGCTGCGGCCGTAGTACCACCAGTCGCCGCGCCGCAGGGGAACCGACAGGTCGGTCTCCTTGGTGCGGGACTTGATCTCGTCGAAGATCTTCTGCCGCAACGGCTCCTGATATGCCGTCTCCTCCTCGACGTGTGCGTTCTCGGCCTCGAGGTGCGCGATCACCTCGGGATCGGACTTCGCGCGCAGCCATTCGTACGGGTCGAGGAACAGGTCGTCGTGATGCAGTCGGGTGCTCTCGACACGTTTCGCGACCGGAGCCGCGGAGACATCGGACTTGGGCGCGCTCATGCGTCGGCTCCGATCCAGTCGGCGAAGCTCAAGCCCGAAATACGTTCGTAGGCTTCGATGTAGCGGGCGCGGGTGGCGTCGATGATCTCGGCGGGCAGTGGCGGGGGCTGCTGTTCCCCGTGGCGATCCCAACCCGACTCCGGTCCGGTGAGCCAGTTGCGGACGAACTGCTTGTCGAAGCTGGGCTGCACGGATCCCTCGGTATAGGTGTTAGCCGGCCAGTAGCGCGACGAGTCGGGGGTGAAGACCTCGTCGGCCAGCAGGAGTCTGCCGGTGTCGTCGGCGCCGAATTCGAACTTTGTGTCGGCGATGATGATCCCTTTCGTCAGGGCATGGTCGGCGGCGATCCGATAGGTCTGCAGTGTCAGGTCCCGCAACCGCTCGGCGCGATCGGTCCCCAGCAGCTCCACGACGCGCTGGAAGGAGATGTTCTCGTCGTGCGCGCCGAGTTCGGCCTTGGTGGCCGGGGTGAACAGCGGTTGGTCGAACTTGCTGGCCTCCACCAACCCGGTCGGCAGTTCGATACCGCACACCGCGCCGGTGCGCTGGTAGTCCAGCAGCCCCGATCCGGTGAGGTAGCCACGAGCGACGCATTCCACGGGCATCATGTCCAGCCGGCGCACCACCAGGGCGCGGCCCAGGACC
>JAHBAP020000272.1 GCA_018500005.2 Mycobacterium sp.
GCGAACGTCCGGCGGCCCGCGGGAGCAACCGGGTCTGCTCGACCGCGGCGCCCTGCCAGTCCCGGCACGGCCCGCAGCCGGCGAGGTGCTCGTCGACCCGGGCGGCCGGGATCGGTTCGCGCTCCCCGTCGATTCGTGCCGACAGCGCCTCCCGCGCGATGTCGCAGTCCATACGTCAATAGTCGCGCACAGCGGCTTTCTTGTTCCAGCGTCGGGCAACTTTGTGCCACCCGGGCGGCTAGCTTTACGGGGTGGCCGACAACGAGGTGATGGACTTCGACGGCGAAGCCGGGCGTATTGCTCGCCATCCGCGTGCCGTCTACGAAGTCGGGCGCGAACCCGATCCGCTCTACACCCTGGCCAACGAACGAACCTATCTGTCGTGGCTGCGGCTGGCGATCACCTTTCTGGCCGGGGCCGTCGCCATCGACCGGCTTTTCGTCGAGCATCCGCGGTCCGGCAGCCAGATCCTCACCATGGCACTGGTGGTGATCGCGTTCGGTGCGTGCGGGCTGGGCGTGCGGCGTTGGTGGGAGACCGAACGTGCGTTGCGGCTGCGCCAGCCGTTGCCCGGTTTCGGTGTTCCCCTGCTGGGTGTGGTCGGCATCGTCCTGGTCGGGGCGGGCGTCATGGTGCTGGCCCTCACCCCGGGCAGCTGAGCGATGGGGACCGGCCGGCTGTGGGGCGCGCAGTACCCGTTCGAGCGAAACGCACTGCAGCGCAACATGACCCTGATCGCGCTGGGCGGCGTCTTCGTCGCCGCCCTGCTCCTGATCGCCAGGGTGGATCTGGCCGCAGTCCTGGGCATCTCGCTGATGGGCGCCGGCGTCATCTCCGTTCTTGCAGCGGTGTCCCGGCTTCGATACGTGCGTGAAAGCCGTATGGGTTTCGACATTCTCAACACCCGGGGTGGCGGGTTCGTGTCCGGCTCAGCATTGGCGTTCGGCGTGGTCGGCGTGCTCGTCGCCGCGCTGATCCTGTTCAAGTGATGCTGCGGATTAGGTTCTCGCTCGCCGCCGGGCCGTCAGCTTGGCCCACACCCACGTCAGCGGGACATCGCGTCCGGTGGCCAGATACTCCACCGTTGCCGGGTAGTGGCAGATCTCGCGCACCAAGGCCAATCCGGCCGGCTTTCCGACGAGCAGCACCTGATCGTCGAGGGCCAGCGGGGTGTCCTCTTCGGGCATGAACCGCGGTTCGCCGTCGCGGACGAGCACCAGGGCTGCCAGTGGCAGGGTGACCTCCCGGTCGTCGGGTTGGCGGATCAGCGTTCCCAGCGTCAGGGTTTCTCCGCGACTGAGCCAATTGGCGATGGCCGGCGTGTGCTCTGCGGAAATCGTGATGACCTCCCGTTCCGGGGTGCGCTCACCGCAGCGTTCGACCAGGTGATCGCGCACCCGGATGGCCCACTGGTCATCGCAGAGGTGGACATGCTCGACGAAACTCCAGAAGGTCGGGGTCAGGATGCGGGCGAGCACCTCCCGCGCGACGACTTCGGTCGCGATGTAGACCGAGTCGATCTGCAGCGATTCCACCAATGGCTTCTTGGCGTTGGTCTGCTGGCGCAGCACCAGATAGACGTCGGGGTTGACCTGCCGCGCGTGCTCGGCCATGGCGATGTTGACGGTGTCGTTGCCGGTGCCGGCGATGAACGCCACCGACCCGGAGACATCGGGATCACCGCCGTTGGGGTCGGCTAGTTCGATCTTGACGCTGGCTGCTTCGAGGTCGTCGACGATGGCGTCGTCGAATTCGCCCTCGGCGCAGACGATCCACCGCCGGCCCGCGAGGTCCTGCCGCGCAGGCAGCAGTTGCTCCTGGTCGTTGTCCATCAGCCAGCGCAGCAGTTGATAGCTGACCGGTTGGTGGATCGACAGGGCGAGGTACTCGCCGAAGCGGTCGTCGGCATTGATCGCCGACGCCGGGGCGAAATGCTCCATCCGGTTTCGGGTGCGCTGCTGGGTGCAGCGGCCGAGAACGGGCAGATCCGGCCGCAGCAACGATGCGGCCATCACGACCGCGAGGTTGGTGTCGTCGTCGTTTGTCAAAGCCAGCACGCCCTCGCACTCCCGGTGCCCCAGTCCGGCCATGCCCAGCACCGCCGGCGAGGTGCAGTCGCCGTGCAGGGCGGGGACGTCAAAGCTGAGCTGGTGGGAGATCACCGCTTCGACCCGGTCTTCGCGCTTGTCGATGAGGACGAACCGGCGGTAGTGCTCGTCGAGTTCAGTGCCGACGATCCGGCCGGTATCCCCGTACCCGGCGACGATGACGAACGGTTCGACCAACCCGCGGACCTGACGGCGGAACTGCTGGGTGGCGACGGCGGTCTGGAAAGCATCCCCCTGGATCAGGGCGAAGAACACGCCGATGGCGTAGGCCCAACTGATGACGAGTAGGAATATCGAAAGCGTCATCCACATCCGCTGCGGATAGCTGAAGGGGTAGGGCGCCTCGGTGAAGCCGACCGTCGTCAACGTGATGGTCATCTGATAGAAGGCGTCGAAGATGTTCAGCCGGTAGGGGTTCCCGTCCGCGTCGAGTCCGGGCATCAGCATCATCCCGGCGGTGCAGAAACTGAACGTGGTGATGACCACGATCAGCGGCATCCGCATCCGCCGCATGATCAGGAAGACGGCCTCAGTGGTCGGGACCGTGTTGGGAATGTCGACCGGCCGGCGCGCGGCCACCCGCCGTCGCGTCCATAGATGCAGCAGATGCTGCGGGTTGGGCATCTATCGGCGGCGGAACGAGGCCGTCTCGATGACCAGAAGTGTCACCGACACCAGATTGGCCAGCAGCGCGCCGCCCGACAGCGAGACCACGCTGGCGGTGTCGTGTCCGTCAAGTCCGTTGGGGGACACATGGCTGGCCCAGACCCACATGCCGGCTGCGGCGGCCAGTTGCAACAACGCCACCAGGCTGGTGGCCAGATGAACAGCGCCGAGTTGGGTGCTATCCCCGAACTTCAGGATCGTCGTGATCAGTGCGACGATGAGCGCGAGGAAGAGCTCCCAGGAATTGTGGACTTCCGGGTCGCTGATGTCACCGACGAAGAATCCGAAGTTCAGCGTGGCTGCCAGCAGCACGAAGAAGCCGAAAACCACCTTCTCGAGGTTCACATCGGGCAGCCTAGCGCCCGAGGGGAGGCTAGTTAGCCAAGAAACGGGTACCGCCGGCTATTTGCGGCCGGGGCGCTTCAGCAGGTACTGCAGCCATCGAACGTCGAGCAACATGGACGTAACCGTATTGCCTGAAATTAAGGCGATCGGCCTTCAGCGCTAACGCGTCGCTAAGAATTTTTGCCAGAGCGTCATTAGGCTGGCGCGTTGAATTGCTTGATGTGGGCGAAGAACCGATCGGAAAGGTTGTCGGGCAGTTTGATTGACAGACTGACGTCGTCGAGTTGCATGACGGTGTCGCCGTCGCCGTAGGGGAGTAGTTCCTGTGCCTCTCCGATACGCGCACACATCGTGGTAATGAATTCCTCGTAACCGAGCAGTGGCAACAGGGCGAGCGCCCCCGCATCGTGCACGAAGGTCAAGGCTGCAGGCTCGACCGGGGTTTGCGCGCACGTCTCGGCCTGGACGAGGAAGGCTTCGTGGTAGTCCATCAGCCGGTTTGCGACGCCTGCCACCGCGTCGGCGTCGGCGTCTTGAGCACCGTCCCTGCCGCCGAAGGCGCCTTTGAAGGCGGGGCTGAGCATGAACTGCTCAAGCTGGCCGACGAGGTCGACGATCCTGGCCATCGCTTGGTGGGCGATCTGCGAATAGACCTGACCCGAGACCGGCGTTACCCCTGGCCTCGGTTGGTAACCGGAGGCCACGCCGCGGAGGCGCGCCTGGACGGCGTTGCGGCGCTGCACCAGGACCGAGGCGAAAAGTGCCCACGGCCAGGCTGCAACTTTGTCAGTCTTGAGGCGTGCCAACGCCTCTGGCGTGGTGGCGACTTGAGCCACCAGCGAGGCGTTCTCGTGTGGCGGAATCAGACGTTTGGGTGTCGGGTCGATCGGACGGGCCATTCCCTCGGCGAGGGCGCGCAGATCGGCCGGCCACGGCCATGGCGCGAGTAGCTTTCTGCGCTCGCGGTTCCGCACGTACAGGATGCGACCGACTGCCGCCAGGACGCCGATGCCCGCCAGACCGGCCAGCCAGGACCCGTCGCCGAACGCGTACAGCAGCAACACCACCCCCGCGATCAGGCCCCATCCTGTCCGGCGCGTCATTCCAGTAGTCGAAGTTGCCATGGCTGGCTCCCTGTTGTCCTTCCGTCATCGCGAGGCTAGCCGCGCGGTCTGACAGCGGATGCCGGATGTAACAGCAGGGGTGGCCGATCCGAACTTTTACGTGCAGACTCCGATCGGAGTGGGACGCCGGTTCACAACAGAAATGAGATTCCCATGAAGACCACCCGTTTCTTCAGCGCCGTCGGCGCATTCGCCGTGGCCGCGGCGGCAGTCCCACTGACCGCACTGTCCACCGCTGCGGTGAGCCAGGCCGAGGGCAACTGTGCCCCCCAGTGGTTCTGGAACACCGTCACCAACCAGTGCGAGTTCTGTAACACCCCGGTCATGTACTGGAACTACGACGTCAACGCCTGCCTGGTCGTCGATCCCACCCCGTATGTCGGCCCGGTTCTCGGACCGGCCGGCCCCATCGGGGTGGGTCCGAACCCGGTGGTGGGACCTGTCGGCCCGGTCGGCGTCGGTGGCGTCGGCCCGGTGGCCGGTCCGGTCGGTCCGGTCGGCGTAGGGGGTCTCGGTCCGGTGGCTGGAC
>JAHBAP020000052.1 GCA_018500005.2 Mycobacterium sp.
AGTGCGGACAGGGCGTCCTGGGTCCGACGGTCGCGGCTCATCCGGGAATCCAGCATGGGATTGACCAGGCCGCGCAGTGCCGACAGCGGCTTCCACCGGGCGGGTGCGAAGACCGTCGGTGACCGACGGGCAAGTCCTTCGACGATCGCCGTCGCCGCAGCCTCGGGCGCGATCCGCTTCAACATGGTCTGCGGCATCGTCGCGAGCAGTCGGTCGGCCAGCGGATCGCCGTCCACACCCTGGGTGATCATCGCGGTGTGCACCATCGAGAAGTAGGCGACCAAGGTAGAGACGCCGTGGTCGGCGAGTTCCACCCGCAACCCTCGGCCGAGTTGCTCAACAGCCGCCTTGGTCATGGCGTAGGGAATGGTGCCCATCCCGTTGGCGAACGCGAACACCGAACTGATCAGAGCGATTTGGCCGCGTTGGGCGATCACCTGATCCATGGCGGCCTGGACTGTGTTGACCACGCCGGTGACGTTCACCGCGAGTAGGGACTCGACTGAGGAAGCAGGTGTGGTGCGCAACGTCCCGGTCCGAGCCAGGATGCCCGCGTTGGCGATGGCGACGTCAAGGCGCCCGAAGCGAGCCACGGCGGCGTCGACGGCGGCATCGAGGCTCTCGCGGTCACGGACGTCGGCGACGACACCCATGGCTGATGCCGACGACATCGCGGCGCCGATCTGCGGGGTTTGGGGATCGAGGTCGGCGATGGCCACCTTGGCGCCGCGGCGCAGGAGTTCTTGTGCGGTTGCGCTGCCGATCCCGCCGGTTCCTCCGGTGATCAGGACGACCTTGTCGCGCAGGTCGTAGGGCGTGCGACTCACCGAATGCCGCGCTTGGGGCGAAACGACACGGTGCCGTTGCGGCGCAGCATGGCCACGGTGGTGGCCAGCCGCCCCCGGTCGAGGTCGGGTTGCTTGCCTGCGCCGAGGCGGTGGATCTGATCGGCGTTCCAGCTCATGTTGAGCAGACCGTCGAATGATTTGAGGTCGACGAATCTGCCGAGCAGGCCGCGCATTCCGTAGTGCAGTTCGTGGGTCGGCAGCACATCGAAGCGATCGGAGAGGATCGCGGTCGCGGCGTCGGGGGTGATCACCGTCGGGCGGGCCACTCCGACCACATCGCAGTCGCCGGCTTCGAGGGCTTCCCGGATGGCGCGGCGGGACCGGAAGCCGCCGGTGACCGCCAGTGGCACCCCGGCGGCGAGTTGGCGGACGGTGCGGGCGTAGTCGAGGAAGTAGGCCTCGCGTTCGCGGGTGCTGGCCGCGACCGAGCCGGACATGGCAGGGGATTCGTAGTTGCCGCCGCTGATCTCGATCAGATCCAGGCCCTCCCCCGCCAGGGTGGCGATCACATGACGCGAGTCCTCTTCGCTGAATCCGCCGCGCTGGAAGTCCGCGGAGTTGAGTTTGACGGCAACGGCGAATCCGGGTGCCACGCGCGTGCGGATTCGGCGGACGATCTCCAGCAGGAACCGCATGCGTCGACCTGGGTCACCGCCCCACTCGTCGGTGCGCAGGTTGGACAGCGGGGACAGGAATTGGGTGACGAGATACCCGTGTGCGGCGTGCACCTGGATGCCGTCGAAGCCGGCCTCCTCGCAGACGACGGCGGCGGTGACGAAGCGTTCGATGATGTCCTCGATCTCGGCCCCGGTCAGTTCGCGCGGTGTCGGTGATCCGGGCAGGCTCAGCGGGACGGCGCTGGGGGCCACCGGGACGTGGCCGAGGGCGAAGGGGTTGCACTGGCGTCCGGGGTGGTTGAGCTGGACCAGGATCGGGGTTCCCGAGTCGTGGGCCGCTTTGGCCCAGCGGGTCAGCGCGTCGCGGTCGCGGTCGTCCTCGATCACCACGTTGCCGGGTTCGCCCAACTGGGTGCGGTCAACCATCACGTTGCCGGTGATGAGCAGCCCGTAGCCGCCCTCGCCCCAGGTGCGGTAAAGCTGCTCAAGTCGGCCATCAGGGGAGTGCCCCGCGGTGGCCAACGCCTCGCTCATGGCGGCCTTCATGATGCGGTTGGGCAGTGTCAGCCCGCAGGGCAGCTGCAGCGGGTCATTCGGTGATGTCATGTGAGACCTTTCTTCGGGTCGAAACACGCTGTCGTGATGGGAGATTGAGGGTTCAGCGCGCATCCAGTGCAGTGCCCAATTGCTGGCGGACGTCGCGGGTCATCTGATCCGCCAGTACCTCCTGCGCACCGGATTCGATGCCGTCGAGAACCTGGCGCACCACGTCAGCCGGGTCCGACTTCGGCGCATCGGAGAACGACGCCATATCGGTGTCGACCAGGCCGACGTAGACCCCGACCACCTGAACACCGCGCGGCGCCAGTTCGATGCGCATCGAGTCGGTGGCGCTCCACAGGGCGGCTTTGGACACTCCGTAGCTGGCCCCGACCGGCAGCCATGCCAGCACCGAGGACACGTTGACGATGGCTCCGGAGCGCGCAGCGATTCCGTCGGCGAACGCGGCGGCCATCGCCAACGGGCCGAACAGGTTGGTCTCCAACTCCTCGCGAAGAGAGGCGGTGTCGGTAGAAAGCACCGAGGCGCCACGGGCAATACCGGCGTTGTTGATCAGCACACTGACATCGGTTGCCGTCTCTGCCGCCACCGCGACCGATGCCGGATCGGTCACGTCCAGCGCGATCGGCACCACCCGTGGATCGACGACGTCGATTCCGCGCGGGTCCCGGGCCGCGGCGTACACCCTGGCTGCGCCCCGCTCGATCAATTGGCGGACGTACTCGCGGCCCATGCCGCGATTGGCCCCGGTCACCAGCACGGTCTGTTCGGCGAGCGAAGTCACAGCATCCTCCTGAAGTAAACCGCCCGGTGTACTTCAGGGCGGAACCCGAGAGTAGCAAGATTGCGCCGAAAGGTAAACCTGTCGGTATACTTTGCCGTGTGGAGGGTCCGCAGCAAGTAGTTGAAGGCGAGGCACGCGGTGGTCGCGGCGCGCGCAAACGCATCCTCGAGGCGGCCGCCAGACTCTTCTATCAGGACGGGATCAACGCCACCGGCGTCGAACGCCTGGCCAGTGAAGCCCAGGTGTCCAAGCGCACTCTCTACCAACACTTTCCGAGCAAAGCGGCGGTAGTGGAGGAATACCTGCGCGGGATGCAGCAGTGGGTCGGGGATCCGGTAGGTTCGGCGCCCCGCGACGCCGACAGGACACCGCGCGCCCGGCTGCTCGCGGTATTCGACCGTTCCCTGCCGCCCGGGCAACTGCGGGGCTGCCCGTTCCACAACGCCGCCGTAGAAGCCGCCGAGGCGATGCCCGAGGTGCAGGACATCGTGCATCGTCAAAAGCAGGAATTCATCGACAGCCTGATCGCGTTGGCCAAACAAGCGGGCGCCACCAACCCACGACTGCTCGGCCAGCAACTCGCCGTGCTCTACGAGGGCGCAGCCGCCCTCGGAACCTCACTCGACGACCCAGCGCCGTGGACGCATGCGCGCAAGGCCGCGCAGGTCCTCATCGACCAAGCTTTGAAAACATAGCGGGGATGTTCCGGCCGAGAAGAGGGATTTGCCAACTGAAAGTAGCGGATTCCGCGGTGCTTACAGCCGGAACTCCGAGGCATTTCCGCTGCTAAATGGTGCGCCCGAAGGGATTCGAACCCCTAACCTTCTGATCCGTAGTCAGATGCTCTATCCGTTGAGCTACGGGCGCCGATCTTCAGTTGTTCGTGGCTGACGAATCAGCCGCGGCGGAGGCGAGAGGATTTGAACCTCCGGTCCCCTTTAAGGGGGACAACTCATTAGCAGTGAGTCCCATTCGGCCGCTCTGGCAC
>JAHBAP020000083.1 GCA_018500005.2 Mycobacterium sp.
ACACCTTCAACTCCAACGCGGTCTCCCTCGCCGACTACGACATGCACGAGCTGGCCTATGAGCTGAACTATGCCGGTGCTGCGCTGGCGCGGGCGGTCTGTGACGAGTTCAGCACCCCGGCCAAGCCGCGCTACGTCGCGGGCGCCATCGGGCCGACGACCCGGACCGCGTCGATCTCGCCGGACGTCAACGATCCGGGCGCGCGCAACGTCTCCTACGACGAGCTCGTCGCCGCCTACCTCGAGGCGGCCAACGGCCTGGTCGACGGTGGCGCCGACCTGCTGATGATCGAGACGATCTTCGACTCACTGAATGCCAAGGCGGCCGTGTTCGCCGTCGAGACGCTGTTCGAGCAGCGCGGACGCCGCTGGCCGGTGATCATCTCCGGCACCATCACCGACGCCTCCGGCCGGACGCTGTCCGGTCAGGTAACCGAGGCGTTCTGGAACTCGATCAGACATTCCAGGCCGATCGCGGTGGGTCTCAACTGCGCCCTGGGGGCGCCGGAGATGCGGCCCTACATCGCCGAAATGTCCCGCATCGCAGACACGTTCGTATCCTGCTACCCGAATGCGGGCCTGCCCAACGCTTTCGGTGAGTACGATGAGTCCCCGGAACGTCAGGCGAGCTATGTCGCCGAGTTCGCCGAGGCGGGTCTGGTCAACCTGGTCGGTGGCTGCTGCGGCACGGCGCCACCGCACATCTCCGCGATCGCGCACGCCGTCGAGGGCCTACCGCCACGCGTGGTGCCGGAGATCGACGTTGCCACAAGGCTTTCCGGCCTGGAGCCGCTGAACATCACCGACGATTCCCTGTTCGTCAACATCGGTGAGCGCACGAACATCACCGGTTCGGCCCGGTTCCGCAACCTGATCAAGGCCGGAGACTACGACACCGCGTTGTCGGTGGCGCTGCAGCAGGTCGAGGTCGGCGCGCAGATCATCGATATCAACATGGACGAGGGCATGATCGACGGCGTCGCCGCGATGGACCGGTTCACCAAGCTGATCGCCGCCGAGCCCGATATCAGCCGGGTCCCGGTGATGATCGACTCGTCCAAGTGGGAGGTCATCGAGACCGGCCTGAAGAACGTGCAGGGCAAGCCGATCGTCAACTCGATTTCGCTGAAGGAGGGCGAGGAGAAGTTCGTCCGGGAGGCGCGACTGTGCCGAAAATACGGTGCCGCCGTCGTTGTGATGGCCTTCGACGAGGACGGGCAGGCCGACAACCTCGAGCGCCGCAAGCAGATCTGCGGTCGGGCCTACCGGATCCTGACCGAGGAGGTCGGGTTCCCGGCTGAGGACATCATCTTCGACCCGAACGTCTTCGCGCTGGCGACCGGTATCGAGGAGCACGCGGCCTACGGGACCGACTTCATCGAGGCCTGCGCCTGGATCAAGGAGAACCTCCCCGGGGTGCACATCTCCGGCGGCATCTCGAACGTGTCGTTCTCCTTCCGTGGTAACAACCCCGTCCGCGAGGCGATCCACGCCGTGTTCCTGTTCCACGCCATCAAGGCCGGACTGGACATGGGCATCGTCAACGCCGGAGCGCTGGTGCCCTACGACTCGATCGATTCGGAGTTGCGGGAACGCATCGAAGACGTCGTGCTGAACCGTCGCGAGGACGCGACCGAACGGCTCCTGGAGGTCGCGGAGCGTTTCAACAGCACAGAGAAGTCTGAGGATCCTGCAGCCGCGGAATGGCGGAGTCTGCCTGTGCGCGAACGCATCACGCATGCCCTGGTGAAGGGGATCGACGCCCACGTCGACGACGACACCGAGGAGCTGCGGGCCGAGATCGCCGCAGCCGGCGGGCGGCCGATCGAGGTGATCGAGGGCCCGTTGATGGACGGTATGAACGTCGTCGGCGACCTGTTCGGCGCCGGCAAGATGTTCCTGCCCCAGGTGGTGAAATCGGCCCGGGTGATGAAGAAGGCCGTGGGCTATCTGCTGCCGTATATCGAAGCCGAGAAGAAGCCGGGCGATGCGGACAGCACCAACGGAACCATCATCATGGCGACGGTCAAGGGCGACGTCCATGACATCGGCAAGAACATCGTCGGCGTTGTCCTGCAGTGCAACAACTACACCGTGATCGACCTCGGTGTGATGGTGCCTGCTCAGAAGATTCTCGACGCGGCCAAGGAGCATGACGCCGACATCATCGGTCTGTCCGGTCTGATCACCCCGTCACTGGACGAGATGGTCAACTTCGCCGTCGAGATGGAACGCGAGGGGTTGACGATCCCGCTGCTGATCGGTGGAGCGACCACCTCGCGTGCCCACACGGCCGTGAAGATCTCACCGCGCCGTTCCGGTCCGGTGATCTGGGTGAAGGACGCATCCCGTTCGGTGCCGGTTGCCGCCGCACTGCTGGACGACAAGCAGCGGCCGGCACTGCTGGAGGCGACCGAGGAGGACTACGCATCCCTGCGGGAGCGGCACGCCCAGAAGAACGAGCGGCCGATGCTGACGCTCCAGAAAGCGCGCGCCAACCGGACACCGATCGAGTGGGACGGCTATACACCGCCGGTGCCGGCCAACGGACTCGGCGTCCGTGAGTTCGTCGACTACGACCTCTCCGAGTTGCGCGGATACATCGACTGGCAGCCTTTCTTCAATGCCTGGGAGATGAAGGGACGATTCCCCGACATCCTCAACAACCCGGTTTCCGGCGACGCCGCCCGCAAGTTGTACGACGATGCCCAGACCATGCTCGACACGCTCATCAAGGAGAAGTGGCTCAAGGCCAACGGGGTGATCGGGTTCTTCGCGGCCAACGCCGTCGGGGACGATATCGAGGTCTACACCGACGAGACCCGCACCGAGGTGCTGACCACGTTGCACAACCTGCGCCAACAGGGCGAGCACCGCGATGGCATCCCGAACCGGTCGCTGGGCGACTTCGTCGCCCCCAAGACGGCTGGACTGGTCGACTACGTCGGGGCCTTCGCCGTCACCGCCGGGCTCGGCAGTGCGGAGCGGGTCGCCGAATTCAAGGCCGCCAACGACGACTACAGCGCGATCCTGTTGGAGTCACTGGCCGACCGGCTCGCCGAGGCGTTCGCCGAGCGGATGCACCAGCGGGTCCGCACCGAGTTCTGGGGATATCAGCCCGATGAACACCTGGACAACGAGTCGCTCATCGGGGAGCGCTACGTCGGAATCCGCCCTGCCCCCGGCTACCCGGCGTGTCCGGAGCACACCGAGAAGGCGACGCTCTTCGAGCTGATGGACGTCACCGGCCGGACCGGCATAGAGCTGACCGAGTCGATGGCGATGTGGCCCGGGGCCGCGGTCAGCGGCTGGTACTTCGCCCATCCGCAATCGCAGTACTTCGTGGTGGGCCGGCTGGCCCAGGACCAGGTTGCCGACTACGCCAAGCGGAAGGGCTGGACCCTGGCCGAGGCGGAGCGCTGGCTGGGCCCCAACCTCGGCTACAACCCGGAGGACTGAGCCTCCGTCGGGGTCCCAGAACCCGGGTGGCCGGGCTGCGGCCTATTGGCAGACGCCGTTGACCTTGGCCTTGCCCGGGCCGCACGGAGTGGCGTCCATCCCGCCGCGGTTCTCGATGCTCGGCACCACCGGTTGGGTGACGGCCTTCTCGTTGGTCGAGACGGCCGGGGAGCTGGAGGTGGCCGGGGTGCTCGTGGTCGGGGCTTCCTTGGTGCTGCTGCTGCAGCCCGCGGTGAACATACCCATCCCGACGAGGGCGGCGCCGCCCGCGAACACGGCGATCCGGCGGGTCAGACGATCAGAGTTCATAGCGCATCCTGTCCATCGGTGAGACCTTGAGACTGTTTCGAATGACAGTACTGTCTCATGCATGAGAGCCGTGCTGTTCGACATGGATGGCACGCTGGTCGACTCCGAGAAGCTCTGGGATATCTCGATGCAGCAGCTCTATGCCAGATTCGGCGCAGTGATGACCCCGGAGGTCCGAACCGCAACGGTCGGCGGCTCGGCCGAGAGCGTCATCCAGCTCGTCTTCGCCGATCTGGGCCTGCCGCCGGATCCGCGGGAGATGGCGGCCACCGCCGACTGGCTGCACCAGATCACCGGCGACCTGTTCGACGCCGGGCTGCCCTGGTGTGACGGTGCTCGGGAACTTCTCGACGAGCTTGCCGGGGCGGGTGTGCCGATGGCGCTGGTGACCAACACCCGTCGGGCGCTGACCGAACGTGCGCTCAACAGCATCGGCCGGCACTACTTCGCGGTGAGCGTGTGCGGCGACGAGGTTCCCCGCGGCAAGCCGTCGCCCGATCCTTACCAGCGGGCGGCCGCCCTGCTCGGCTTCGATCCTCAGCACTGCCTGGCCATCGAGGACTCCGTCACCGGGACGGCCTCCGCCGAGAGCGCCGGATGCCCGGTCCTGGTGGTGCCCAACGACGTGGATGTTCCCGGCGGGCCGCGCCGCCGGCAGGTGTCCTCGCTGGAGGGCCTCGACATCGAGGCACTGCGCCGGGTCTACGACGATCTGCAACTAGACCCCGAAGCGCTGGTCTGACCGACCGGATGCCGATATCCGGTATCTGTACCGGCGCCCTGTGCCATCGTTGACGTGGGAAATGTTTGCCTACATTGCGGAAGGGGCGCTAGATGGCCGGTCAAGGGCCCACGAGTGATACCCCGTCGATTTTCGACGACGACGACGCCGGCACCGGCCGGGGAGCCGTCCGGATCGCTTCGGTCGCCGCGTTGGGCGGCCTGTTGTTCGGCTACGACAGTGCGGTGATCAACGGGGCCGTCGCCTCGATCCAGAAGCACTTCGGCATCAACGACGCATCCCTGGGTTTCGCGGTGGCCTCCGCACTGCTCGGCGCCGCGGCCGGCGCGATGACCGCCGGTCGGCTCGCCGACAGGGTCGGCCGGCTTGCGGTGATGAAGTTAGCCGCGGTGCTGTTCTTCATCAGCGCCATCGGCGCGGGCCTGTCCCAGAGCGTGGGGATGATCGTGCTCTTTCGGATCATCGGCGGCGTCGGCGTCGGTGTCGCCTCGGTGATCGCGCCGGCCTACATCGCCGAGACCTCACCGGCACGTATCCGCGGCCGACTCGGTTCGTTGCAGCAATTGGCCATCGTCACCGGCATTTTCCTGTCGCTGGCCATCGACTACCTGCTGGCTCACCTCGCCGGGGGAGCCGATAAGGAACTGTGGCTCGGCCTGGAAGCGTGGCGATGGATGTTCCTGATGATGGCGATACCCGCCGTCGTCTACGGCGTGCTGGCCTACACGATCCCCGAATCACCCCGCTACCTGGTTGCCAATCATCGCATTCCGGAAGCTCGCAAAGTTCTCACCATGCTGCTGGGGGAGAAGAACCTCGACATCACCATCGACCGGATTCAGAGCACCCTGGCCGGGGAGACCAAACCGTCCTGGCGTGATCTGCGTAAGCCGACCGGCGGCGTCTACCGGATCGTCTGGGTCGGCCTGGGTCTGTCGATCTTTCAGCAGTTCGTCGGCATCAACGTGATCTTCTACTACTCCAACGTGCTGTGGGAAGCCGTCGGCTTCGACGAGAGCAAGGCGTTCCTGATCACCGTGATCACCTCGGTGGTCAACATCGCCACCACGCTGGTGGCGATCGCGCTGATCGACAAGATCGGCCGCAAACCCCTGCTGCTCATCGGGTCGGCCGGCATGGCGACCACGTTGGCCACCATGGCATTCATCTTCGGTACCGCCGAGCAGGTCAACGGTGCTCCGCAACTGCACGGCGCGGCCGGGCCGATCGCGCTGATCGCCGCCAACCTGTTCGTGGTGGCGTTCGGCATGTCGTGGGGGCCGGTCGTCTGGGTGCTGCTCGGCGAGATGTTCCCCAACCGGATCCGGGCCGCGGCCCTCGGCTTGGCCGCTGCGGGTCAGTGGGCCGCGAACTGGCTGATCACCGTGACCTTCCCCGGTCTGCGCAATGTCCTCGGCGTGGCCTACGGCTTCTACGCGCTGTGCGCCGTGCTGTCGTTCGTGTTCGTCTGGATCTGGGTGCACGAGACCAAGGGCATCGCACTGGAGGACATGACCGCCGACGAAATGGCCTGAGCGCTGGCCGCCAGGTCACGTTTCGGCCCCGGCCCGACCGGGAAGACCTAGGCGAAGTGCTGTCGACGATCCGCCAGGAGACCGTTCATGACCGAGACTTCGTGGGCCCCGGCCAAGCGCCGTGGGCGCCCGCCTTCGAGTGACTCCGCCGCAACCCGGGAGCGCATTCTGCAGGCAGCCCAGAAGGTCTTCGCCGAATCGGGCTACGAGGCCGCCACCTTCCAGGCGGTCGCGGTGGAGGTCGGTCTGACCCGCCCGGCTATCAACAACTATTTCCACAGCAAGTCCGACCTCTACGCGGCGGTCGTCCGCCGCGTCGGCGATGCCGTCTTGGATGCGATCCACATCGCCTCGGAGGCCTCCACGCTGGCCGGGCAGGTGTTGACCTTCATCCGCTTGGCCGGGCGCGATGGGGGAGCCGATCCGTCGCTGGCCCGCTTCCTGGTGCAGTCGGCGATTGACGTCGAGCATCTGCCCCACGGTCAGGGCGAGGCCGCGGCTCTCATCGAGCGGTTCATCCGGGCCGCGGTCGGGGCGGCGGTGCATCGCGGTGAGATCAACCAGGTCCCCGAGGGCCTGACCGACCTGCTGATGGGCTTGGTCCTGGGGATGGCCTACCAGCAGGGCCGAAGCGACGACGCCGGAACCGACCGGATGCTCGACCAGCTGCGTGTGGTGCTGGAAGACGGACTCACCGCCTAAACCGCCGCGACGACGCCGGCGGTGGCATGGAACAATTCCAGGCCGTGAAGACCTTTGAGGAGCTGTTCGCAGAGTTGGGCGAACGGGCCCGCACCCGTCCATCCGGCAGCGCCACGGTGGCCGCGCTGGACGCCGGGGTGCACACCCTCGGCAAGAAGATCCTCGAAGAGGCCGGCGAGGTGTGGCTGGCAGCTGAGCATGAGCCCGACGAGGCCCTCGCCGAGGAGATCAGCCAGTTGCTGTACTGGACCCAGGTCCTGATGATCGCCCGCGGTATTCGGCTCGACGACGTCTACCGGAAGCTGTAGGGGTTCGCCATGTTGCGTGTCGCAGTCCCCAATAAGGGGGCGCTGTCAGAGTCCGCCGCCGAGATCCTCTCCGAGGCCGGTTACCGGCGCCGCAGCGATCCCAAGGACCTCACCGTCATCGACCCGGCCAACGGAGTCGAGTTCTTCTTCCTGCGGCCCAAGGACATCGCCGTGTACGTCGGGTCCGGCGATCTGGATCTGGGCATCACCGGCCGGGATCTTGCCGCCGAGTCCGGGGCGCCGGTGCGAGAGCGGCTCGCGCTGGGGTTCGGATCCTCCAGCTTCCGCTACGCGGCCCCGGCCGGGCGATCCTGGACCCTGGCCGACCTGGCCGGTAAACGGATCGCCACGGCATACCCCAATCTGGTGCGAAAAGACTTGGTCGCCAACGGAATCGAGGCCACCGTCATCCGGCTCGACGGTGCGGTGGAGATCTCGGTTCAACTTGGACTCGCCGACGCGATCGCCGACGTCGTCGGCTCCGGGCGGACGCTGAGCATGCATCACCTGGCCGCGTTCGGGGAGCCGCTCTGCGATTCCGAGGCCGTGCTGATCGAACGTGACGGTGGCAGTGACGGCAGCAGGGACGCCGCCCGCGACCAGTTGGCCGCCCGGGTGCAGGGTGTGGTGTTCGGCCAGCAATACCTGATGCTGGACTACGACTGCCCGCGCCACCTCGTCGATCGCGCCACCGAGATCACCCCCGGCCTGGAGTCGCCGACCATCGCCCCGCTGGCCGACCCCGAGTGGGTGGCGGTGCGGGCGCTGGTGCCGCGCCGCGACGTCAACGCCATCATGGATCAGCTCGCCGGCATCGGCGCCAAGGCGATCCTGGCCTCCGACGTGAGGTTCTGCCGGTTTTGAGCGTGCTAGCGTCCCCTCTCATGACGCATGCGCTCGTCTTGTTGCTGGCACTGCTGATTGGTGTGGTCGCCGGTCTACGCGCCTTCACCGCGCCGGCCGTGGTGGCCTGGGCGGCGTTTCTGCAGTGGATCAACCTGGACGGGACCTGGGCGTCCTGGATGGGGCACTGGGCCACGGTGGCGGTGTTGACCGTCATCGCCGTCGCCGAACTGATCAGCGACAAGATGCCGACGCTGCCCAGCCGCAAGTCCGCGCCGCAGTTCCTGGTCCGGCTGGCCACCGGTGCGTTCGCCGCGGCGGTGCTGGGTACCGCGTGGGGATATCGGTGGGGCAGCCTGGGAGCCGGCCTCATCGGCGCGGTGATCGGGACTGTCGGCGGCTATGCGGCCCGCACCGGCCTGGTGGCGGCCAACGGCGGCCGGGACAAGCCGGTCGCGCTGGCCGAAGACCTGGTTGCCGCGGTGGGCGGGATCGCGGTCGCCTTCGCAACAAGCTTGCTCTAGAACCGAATTGCTGATTCCGCGCAGCCAACCGTGCCGGTTGAAGATAATCGTCGGATGATCGCCGATTTCAGGACGGCCCTCAGTCGGGTCGCAACAGCAATGGGGTGCGCCGTCGTGGCCGCAGCGACCTTGGCCGGCCCAAGTATTGCCCGCGCCGACGACGCCTCACTTCCCGTCTTCGTGCCCCATCCCTCGGGCTGGTCGCCGAACTACACCGTATTCCCGTACAACCTGTGGCAGAACCGGGTGACCCCGCAGATGGTCGATGCCGAACGGGATGCCTGTCAGTGGTTCAACGCCCAGTTCGACGCGCTCAGCGCCCAGTCCTGGGGCTTCCAGAGGGCCTTGCACGACAACTTCGACAGCTGGGACGGCGTTCAGGGCGCCGCGAACGTGTTGAAGGCCAATATCGACCAGTCCGCGGCGTTCCTCGACCCGCGGGTACACACCCTCTACATCACGAACTACCCGGACCAGAGCCAGTATTCGCCGCTCTTCCACGGAGATTCGTTCTTCCACATCTGGTATCAGCTGACTCAGCTGAGCGACAAGATCGCCCGGCAGTTGCCGTCCGGTGTGATCAACGCCAACAACGCCACGATGAAGGTCTACGGCGATGCCATCCGCAGTTCCGGGGTGTGCATCGGCGCCTGAGCCGTATGGCAGGCTGAACGGCTGTGACCGACCAGCCCCGCCGGACCGGACCCTTCGCAGTGGGGGACCGGGTCCAGTTGACCGACGCCAAAGGTCGGCACTACACGATGGTCCTCAAGCCCGGCGGGGAGTTTCACACCCACCGCGGGATCGTCGCGCACGACTCGGTGATCGGCTCTCCCGAGGGCAGCGTGGTCAAGGCGACCAACGGTGACGCCTTTCTGGTGCTGCGGCCGCTGCTTATCGACTACGTCATGTCGATGCCGCGTGGCGCCCAGGTGATCTATCCCAAGGACGCCGCCCAGATCATCCACGAGGGTGACATCTTTCCCGGTGCCACGGTCTTGGAGGCCGGCGCCGGCTCCGGCGCGCTGACCTGCTCGTTGCTGCGCGCCGTCGGCCCGGCCGGGCGGGTGATCTCCTACGAGGTGCGCGACGACCACGCCGAGCACGCCCGACGCAACGTGGAGACCTTCTTCGGTCAGGCACCTGATGCCTGGGATCTGGTGATCGGCGACCTCGCCGCGGCCGACCTCGCGGAGGCCTCGGTAGACCGGGTCGTGCTGGACATGCTCGCGCCGTGGGAGGTGCTTGACGCGGTGGCGCGGATGCTGGTGCCGGGCGGGGTGCTGGTCGTCTACGTGGCCACCGTGACCCAGTTATCCAGGGCTGTGGAGGCCTTGCGTGAGCAGCAGTGCTGGACAGAGCCACGATCCTGGGAGTCGCTGCAGCGCGGGTGGGATGTGGTCGGCCTCGCGGTGCGGCCCCAGCACAGCATGCGCGGCCATACCGCGTTCCTGATCTCCGCCCGCCGGCTGGCGCCCGGTACGGTCACCCCCACCCCGCTGCGCAAGAAGCGCCAGATACC
>JAHBAP020000239.1 GCA_018500005.2 Mycobacterium sp.
CCTGCGCACCATCCAGAAATTCCTCAAGGATCTACCCGAGGACATCCACCCCGCCGCGGCGGAGAAGGCGGAGGCCTTCCTGGCCGAGAAGGCCACCGCCCTGCGCCCAGACCAACTGGAAAGGGTCGCCGACCGGCTCGCGGCGAAACTCAACCCCGACGGGAAGTTCTCCGACGACTACCGCGCCGCCCAGCGGGGATTCCAGTGGTGCGGACGCCAACGCCCCGACGGCATGAGCACCGCCCGACTCGTCGCCACCCCCGAACTACGCGCCATGCTCGAGGCCTGGACGGCCAAATTCGCGGCCCCCGGCATGTGCAACCCCGCCGACCAGACCCCCACGGTCGCCGGGGAACCCGACCAGGCCGTCATTGACAACGACACCCGCACCCACCCCCAGCGCCAACACGACGCGATCGCAGCATTGATCCGGGGGCAACTCGGCGACACCAAACTCGGCCGCCACAACGGCCTCCCGGTCACCGTCATCGTGTCGACCACCCTGGACCAACTCCACAGCGGGGCGGGCGTCGCTGTCACCGGCGGCGGCAGCCTGTTGCCAATGAGCGACCTCATCCGAATGGCCTCCCACGCCTATCACTATCTGTGCGTATTCGACAAGCATGCCGAGAGAGCGCTGTACTTGGGCCGCGCCAAGCGCATCGCCACCGCCGATCAACGAATCGTGTTGCACGCCAAGGAACGTGGCTGCACGTTCCCGGGTTGCGACATGCCGGGCTACCTGGCCGAAGTGCATCACTGCGACGACTGGTCCGATGGCGGCCTGACCAACATCGACGAGCTGACCTTCGGCTGCGGGCAGCACCACGGCCTAGTCACGAACGGTGGCTGGAAAACCCGGAAACGAGCCGACGGCACCACCGAATGGATACCGCCTCCGCAGATCCCACTTCAGCCCGGCACCAACGACTACCACCACCCCGAACGCCTCATGCCCGAGGAGTAGCGGACTCCTCTACTTAGGTCGGCCGACCTCGTAGGTGCCCTTGTCGTCCTGGAACGTCACCGTCACCTGGCGCTTGGTGCCGTCGATGCTCACCTCACAGGTGAAGGTGTCACCCTTCTTGACGGTCGGATTCTGGCCGTTGTTGCACTTGACGTCCTGGACATTCTTGGCGCCGTAGCCGTTCGACTCATCGGTAAGGATCTGCTGCACACCCTGCTGAGCCTTGTTGACGTCAAGCTTGGTGGTGACAAAAAAGCCGGGCTTCCAGAAGCCCAGCACCAGCACTGCCAGCAGCGCGAGCGCCGCGACTGCCCCGAGGATGGTGCCCAGCATGCGGGTCGGCGACTTGGCCTCACCCTCAGCGCCCGGTGGCACGTACGGCGGGTACTGACCGGGCGCGGGCGGGTACTGACCGGGCGGCGGCGGGTACTGCCCATATTGCGGCGGCACGCCGTACTGGCCGGGCTGACCGTACTGGGCCGGCTGTCCATACTGTCCGGGCTGACCGTAGGCGGCCGGGTTGTACTCGGCCGGCGCTGCGTAGGGCTGGGCCGGGTAGCCCGGCATCGGCGGCTGTCCGTATTGCGGGTACTGCTGCGGGGTGTAGGCGGGTGGCTGCCAGGCCGGCGCCTCACTGCCGGCCGGCTGCCAGGAACCGGCGGCGTCGCCACTGGCAGGAGTATCGGCTCCCGACACCTGCCACGGGTTCGGCTCAGATCCCTGCGGTCCGCTCATCGTCTCTCCTCGGAAATGCCTCTGAATCGCCCCAACAGTAGCGTTTGCAACACCCTACCCGCTGTCAACAGCGACGACGCCGCGCCGGATGTCGTCGATCGCCCGTTTCGCTGCACGTCGGACCCCCGCCTCGGGCGCGGCATTACGCACCTGATCGAGCAGATCGAGCACCTGCCGGCACCACCGCACGAAATCACCAGCCGGCAACGGCACACCGTTGCCCGCAACGTCCGAGGCGTCCAGTGCGGCGGCGAGATTTCCGGTCGTCGCCCACCGGTAGACGGCCGGCACGAATCCCTCGTCGGGCTGGCGGGACGGGTTGAGCCTGTGCCGGTGCTCGTCGGAGCGAAGCGCATCCGACAGCCGACGGGTTTCGGCCAGCGCCCGGCGCACGGCAGGTGTCGGCATATCGATGGCGTGCACTGGGGCCGGACCGTCACCGCCGCGGGTCTCGAACACCATCGCAGAGAGCACGGCCGCTAGTTCGGCGGCCTGCAGGCCCTTCCACACCCCGCTGCGCAGACACTCGGCGACCAGCAGATCGCTCTCGCTGTAGATACGGGCGAGCAGTCGGCCGTCGTCGGTGACTGTCGGGTCGGCGCCGCCCTGCCCGTCAGGTCCGGCGATAAACCCGCGCTCGGTCAGCAGGCCGACAATCCGGTCGAAGGTTCGGGCCAGCGAGTTGGTGGCGGCGTTGACCTTGCCCCGGATCTGCTCGTTGTCGCGCTCCACCCGCAGATACCGCTCGGCAACACGCACTGCGGCCTCGCGGTCGGCCTTCCGATGTGCCGGATGCCGGCGCATCTGCTCCCGAAGCGCCAGGAGTTCGGGATCGGCTTCGGCCTCCTCCTCGGAGCCGCGGCGCCTGCGGGCCGACGGCACCCTGAGCCCCTCGGCGGCCGACAGCAACGCCGACGCCAGGTCGCGGCGCACCCGTGGCTGCCGGTGCTCAACCCGCTTGGGCAGGCTCATCGACCCCAGCGGGGCGGCCGACGTCGGATAGTCGGCCGAGGAAATCCTTCCGGCCCAGCGGGATTCGGTCAGAACCAGGGGCCGGGGATCGTCGGTGTCACGCGCGGGTTCGAGCACTACCGCCAACCCGCCGCGCCGGCCGTTGGTGATGTTGATGATGTCGCCGCGGCGCAGGGTGGCCAGCGCATCATTGGCGGCCCGGCGGCGCTGAAGCCGTGAACTTCGCGATGCCGCGCGCTCCCGTTCACCGATCTTCGCCCGCAACCGGGCATAGTCCAGCACCGCCGGCTCGACCGAGGACGTTTTGCGATCCCAGCCCATATCGGCGGCGACCTCGTCGAGCATCCTCTCGCCGCGCTCCACCCCGCGCACCAGCCCGACCACCGACCGGTCCGCCTGATACTGCGCGAAGGACCGCTCCAGCAGTTGGCGGGCGGCCGCCGGGCTGAGTTGGCTGACCAGGTTGATCGTCATGTTGTACGACGGGGCGAACGAACTGCGCAGCGGGAAGGTGCGGGTGGAGGCCAGACCGGCGATCTCGGTGGGCTCGGCGGTGGAATCATGCGGATTCCAGATCACCACGGCATGACCTTCGACGTCGATGCCGCGACGTCCGGCCCGGCCGGTCAGCTGGGTGTACTCCCCCGGCGTCAACGGCATGTGTTGTTCGCCGTTGAACTTCACCAGCTTCTCCAGTACCACGGTGCGCGCCGGCATATTGATGCCCAAAGCCAGTGTCTCGGTGGCGAAGACAGCTTTGATGAGCCCCGCGGTGAATAACTCCTCGACGGTGTGACGGAAGATCGGCAGCATCCCGGCGTGGTGGGCCGCCAGCCCCCGCAACAAGCCCTCCCGCCATTCGTAGTAGCCCAGCACCGCCAGATCGGCGTCGGCCAGATCCCCGCACCGGCGATCGATCACCTCGGCGATGCGGACGCGGTCCTCCTCGGTCGTCAACCGCATCGGACTGCGCAGGCACTGTTTGACCGCCCCGTCGCAGCCTGCCCGGGAGAAGATGAAGGTGATGGCCGGCAGCAGTCCCTCACGGTCCAGGGTGGCGATCACATCGGGGCGCGACGGCGGGCGGTGCAGGCCGGGCCCCCCGGGCCGGCCGCCATCCCGGCGGCCGCGCCTGCGGGCCCCCCAATCGGCCAATCGGTCGGCTTCGCGGCGATTGGCGATGTGCCGCACCAACTCCGGATCGACCCGCGGGGACTTGCCGGCCGTGGCCGAGTAGTCGAACAGGTCGAACAGCCGCTTGCCCACCAGCATGTGCTGCCACAGTGGCACCGGTCGATGCTCGTCGACCACCACGGTCGTGTCGCCGCGTACCGTCTTTATCCACCCGCCGAACTCCTCGGCATTGCTGACCGTCGCCGACAGGCTGACCAGACGCACGTCCTCGGGCAGGTGCAGGATGACCTCTTCCCACACCGCCCCGCGCATCCGGTCGGCGAGGAAGTGCACCTCGTCCATGACGACGTACGAAAGCCCCTGCAAGGCATCGGATCCCGCGTACAGCATGTTGCGGAGCACCTCAGTGGTCATCACCACCACCGGGGCGTCACCGTTGATCGACTGGTCACCCGTCAGCAACCCGATGCGTTCCGGTCCGTAGCGGCGGACCAGATCGCTGTGTTTCTGATTGCTCAGCGCCTTGATCGGGGTGGTGTAGAAGCACTTCTGCCCGGCCTGAAGCGCCAGGTGGACGGCGAACTCCCCCACCACGGTCTTGCCGGCTCCGGTCGGCGCGCACACCAGCACCCCGTGACCACGTTCGAGTGCCTCACAAGCCCGGATCTGGAACGGGTCGAGCCGAAACGCCAACTGACCGGCGAACTCGGCTAGCTGAGCGGTATCAGGTGACGTCGTCATGTTCGAGGCCGGTGCGCCCAGATCCAGGGGTGTGTCCGGGGAAATGCGCGGGGGCGGCCACCGGCGTAGGCGGTTCGATCGGCGCGGCCCGGTCGTCGGGGATGTCGATCTGCGCTTGCCGCTTGGCCTTGCGCCTGTCGTGCAGCCGGGAAACCTGGATGGCGAACTCGAGCAGCAAGGTCATCGCCAATCCCAACGCCAGCATCGAGAACGGGTCTGATCCCGGGGTGGCCACGGCCGCGAAGGCGAAGACCGCGACGATCAGGCCGCGCCGCCAGGCCTTCAGCTTGTCGTAGCTGAGGACCCCGACGACGTTGAGCATCGCCAGCAGCAGTGGGAATTCGAAGCCGACGCCGAAGACCAGCAGCAGGTTGATCAGGAACCCGAAGTACTGGTCGCCGGAGAGCGCAGTGACCTGGACGTCGCTGCCGACGGTGAGTAGGAAGTGCAATGCCTTGGCCAGGACCACGTAGGCCAGCACCGCGCCGGCGATGAACAGCGTCGCCGCCGACACCACGAACACCCCGGCGAACCGGCGCTCGTTCTTATAGAGACCGGGGGTGATGAAAGCCCACAACTGGTGAAACCAAACCGGGCAGGCCAGCACGATGCCCGCCGTCAGCCCGACCTTGAGTCGGAGCATGAACTGATCGAACGGGGCGGTGGCCAGCAGGCGGCAGCCACCGTCGGCACTGATATCGGCCCGCGCCGCCGCGGGCAGCGAGCAATAGGGGTGACGCAGCAACTCGCCGAGGCTCTCCACTCCGAACAGCCCGTGGCCATACCAGACGAAGCCGACGATGGTGGTCAGCATCACCGCGGCCATCGAGATCAGCAGACGGGTGCGCAATTCCCGGACATGCTCGACCAGCGACATGGTGCCGTCCGGGTTTGTCCGGGCACGACGCCTTCGCGGGTCGAGTCGGGAGAACAGTTTCGGGGTGCGCACGGCGTCTACCTATGGCGCGCGGGCGCCGGATCGGTGGCCCGGTCAGGCCGGGCGGACGTCGGTCTGGTTCGGCGCCGGGGCCTCGACACGCTCGGAGGTAACCCGGGTGGCCTCGGTCGAGGGCTGCTGCGGGGTGATCGGAGCATCTGGCTTGTCGGCCTGCAACTCCTTGACCTCCGACTTGAAGATCCGCATCGACTTACCGAGAGACCTGGCGGCGTCCGGAAGCCGCTTGGACCCGAAAAGCAGAACGATCACCAGCAGCAGGATTATCCAGTGCCACGGTTGCAGAGCACCCATTCGCTCACCTCCAGAGTTCGCCTTGATGTTACCCGTCGAGTTCGGCGTAGGCGGCCAGTGCATGAGTGGCCGCCTGCCGGACTTTCCGCGCCAGCGAGTCGGGCGCCAGTACCTGCGCGTCGGCGCCGAAGCCCAAGATCTGCCGGGCCACCCATTCCTCGGCGGCATAGGTCATCTGAGCCTCGCACCACCCGTCGGGCAGATCAGTGGTCACCCGGATCGGGAAGTACTCCAGCATCCAGGCCGCGCGCGGTGAAATCCGCAGTGTCGCCGACGCCAGCGACGGGTCGGCGTCGAACAGTGCGGTGTTCGTCGGCGCCTCGACCGCCGGCCTCGGTGGCGCGGCGCGCTCGTCGAGCACCGTGGCGTCGACGATCCGGTCGAAACGGAACAGCCGTACCGCTTCGGCTTCCCGGCACCAGGCCTCCAGATAGCTCTGGTCGCCGACAAGAACCACCCGGATCGGATCCACCACCCGGGTGGACTGGGCGTCGCGGGATGCGGAGAAGTACTCGATCTGAAGCGCGCGCTGGTCATGGGCGGCCTGCCGGGCGGCGGCCGCGGCCGCGCTCTCCGCGGCGGAATGCTCGAGTGCGGGCTCGGCGCCGGACTGGCCGCCGGCGGCCGCCTCGATCTTGGCGATCGCGCTGCGCGCCGCCGCCTGGTCGAGCACGCCGGGGATGTCGGCCAGTGCGTTGAGTGCCATCAGTAGCGCAGTGGCCTCGGTGGAGGTCAGTCGCAGCGGACGGTCCATACCCGCATCGAAGGTCACCTCGATGTAGTCGGCGGAGTCGGCGAAGTCGATGAGATCGCCGGGCCCGTAACCGGGCAGGCCGCACATGAACAATTGGCCGACGTCCGTCCGCAACTGCTTGGGGGTGACCCCCAGGTCAGCGGCGGCCTTGGCGTAGCTGACCCGTGGATTCGCCAGAAAGTAGGGGACCATGTTCAGCATCCGCACCAGGCGGGCGGGACCGGCGGTCATGCGTGCGCCTGCGCGGTCAGTCGGGACACTACGTCCGCGCGCAACGTTGCCGGTTCCAGCACGACTGCGTCGGCCCCGTGGCCGGCGATCTCACGCGACAGCCGGCCGGGGGCCAGCATGTCGTTTTCGATGCCATCCCCCTCGCGCCCCCCGCCCGACGGGCGACTCATCGGCCTCCCGACCCGCCGCAATGACACCGCGCGACCGTCGGC
>JAHBAP020000454.1 GCA_018500005.2 Mycobacterium sp.
GGGCGGGGCAACGCACCGTGGAGCGCTGGGTGCAGCAATTTCAGCAGCACGGCGAGGCGGGCCTGGCGGCCACCAACCAAAAGCGTTCGGCTGGCTTGGGTGGGAAGGTGGACCCGCGGTGGACCGAAATCGCGATTGAAGTGATGGTCGAGCACGCGGACCAGTCGCGGCCCTCGCAGACCATGGTCATCGACCGAACAAACGCCGCGCTCCGACAGCCTGCCGTGCTACCTCGAGCTGCCGCCCTACCGGGTGCCGGGTGCCAAGCAGGTCGTCATCCAGGCCTGGGATTCGGCCAAGATGTTCATCCGCAAGGCGGGCACCATCATCCTGGCCACCACGGCGGTGCTGTGGGTCCTGCTCAACGTTCCCCGCGTCGAGGCCCCGGCGGACCTGACGCCGCCACAGGCCGCCGCCTATCAGATGGAGAACAGCGTCGCCGGCAAGATCGGCACCGCCATGGTCCCGGCCTTCGCCCCGCTCGGCTTCAACTGGGAGATCAACGTGGCGGTGCTGTCGTCGTTGTCGGCCCGCGAGGTGTTCGTGTCCACCCTCGGGCAGATCAGCGCCGCCGAGAGCGAGGAGGAGCAGAGCATCTCCGATGCCCTGAAGTCCAAGACCCGTTCGGACGGCACTCCGCTCTACTCGGCCGGCACGGTGGCCGCCATCCTGCTGTTCTTCGCGTTCGCGCTGCAGTGCATGTCCACCGTCGCGGTGATGCGGAGGGAGACGAATTCCTGGAAATGGCCACTCACAGCCTTCGCAGGGCTTCTGGTCATCGCCTATACCGCCGCATTCATCGGCAACCGCGTCTTCACCATGATCGCCGGGTAGCGCACCATGTCCCAGACCGATCCGGACCGACCCCGACCCCGAACACAGCTGCGGCTGCATGCCGAACGAACCGCGGATCCCGACACCATCCGATTCGTGATCGCGGCACTGGGATGGTCCCCGGACGGCCGGTGGACGCCCGAAGCGCCGGACGGCTGCCCCGGCAAGTTGGCGCAGCTGCTCGAACAGGGCCGGCTCGCCCGCATCGAGGTCCGTGGTGAACAAGCCCACCTCACCCGCTGCCGGCCTGGGGATCAATGGGCCACGCTCGCGCCGGTCTGCCGCACGGTGATCCTTGAGGAAATCGACGCCGTCGACGACCTGGCCCGGGCCCGCAACATCGTCGCCCGCAGCACCGGCGAGGTAGCGCTGTCCCACGGCGGCGGCCTGCGCATCGTGTCGCTCACCGACGATGCCGTGCAGGTCGCGATGGACGGCGCCTGCCGGGGATGCCCCGCCTCGGAACGGACCCTGCGCGACGGCGTTCTCCACGACCTTCGCCGCGCCGGCATCGACGTCAGCGTCCTGCAGGTAAGCGGAATGAGCCTGTGCGACGCTGATGAGCGATATGAACAGACTTTCCACGCCGTGGGCGGCGGCGATGGGCCTGTCCGCCCCGATCCTCAACGCTCCGCTGGGTGGCGTCGCCGGCGGGGCCCTGGCGGCAGCGGTCACCCGCTCCGGTGGCTTGGGCATGATCGGGATTGGTAGCGCGGGGTCAACCGCGCTGCTGCAGCGGGAACTCGCGTACCTCTCGGACGTTGACAGCCCGTTCGGCATTGGATTGATCGGCTGGGGAGTGCGGGTCGAGCCCGCCCTTCTAGAGGCTGCCCTGGCGTCGCGGCCTGCGTTGCTGTCGGTGAGTTTCGGCGAGGACTGGTCATGGGTGGAACGCGCCCGAGGCAGTGGGTCCGTCACCGCAACTCAAGTCGCTGACCTCGACGGCGCACTGAGGGCCGTCGACGCCGGGGTTGCGGTGCTGGTGGCCCGCGGCGCGGAGGGCGGCGGGCACGGCCAGCCGCTGAGGGGGACTCTGCCGCTGCTTCGCGAGCTTCTCGAACGGGTGGACGTGCCGGTGCTGGCTGCTGGGGGCATCGCATCCGGGCGCTCCCTCGCCGCGGCCCTGGCAGCCGGGGCATCCGGAGCGTGGATAGGCACCGCGTTCGCCGCCTGTCGTGAATCCACTCTCTCCGACGCCGCGCGCGAGGCGATGATCGCAGCGGACGGTACCGACACCGTCGTCACCCGGGCTTTCGACATCGCGCTGGGCTACCCGTGGCCCGCTTCGATGCCCGAACGGGTGATCGGTAACGGGTTCACCGACGCCTGGCACGGCCGCGAGCATGAGTTGGCCGCCGACCATGGCGCGCTCGCCCACGTGCGTACCGCCATCGCTGACGGCGACTACCGACTGGCGCCGGTCAACGCCGGCCTGGGCGTCGGCGACGTCGTCGCCGTCGAACCCGCGGCCGCCGTCATCGCACGACTCTGCGCGGAAGCCTGGGACGCCCTGCGGCGCTGACCACGACTGAACCGACCGACCGACGACCAAGCCGCTGCTGCCGGGTCGCAAAACAGCTCTTCGACCTGCTGAGGAGCTCGGCCTGATCTGAAGCTTCAAGAACCGGCCGAAACATTCAACCCCAAACCAAAAGGAACTTTTTAGAACAACGAGTGCACCACTGCGAACTCGACCGCGGGCATGCGTCGTATCTCGACACGACACCCTCCCGCAACTTTGGCTGGAGCAGGGTCTACTCAGGGCAGCTTGGCCACAGTCAGCAAGATGGCTGAGTCCTCGAGCGCCAGCACCCCATGGCGGGCATTAGGAATTTCCAGCAGGTCACCGGACCGCCCCTCCCATGCGTTGCCTTCGGATGTCAGGCGGACCCGTCCCCGCAACACATGCAACGTGGCTTCTCCAGGGTTGTTGTGTTCGCGTAGCTCAGCGCCTTTAATCATGCCCACCACCGTCTGGCGCAGCACTCGCTCATGACCGCCGACTACCGTGTCGGAGGCAACTCGCCCGCCGTGTGCGGCAGCCAGTTCGAGCTGCTGGGCGGCCAGCGCGTCGAGCGAAAATCGTTGCACGGAAATCAGTATGTCACCCGCGAAGTTCATTCAGATGGTCGGCTGGGTGCCGACTATCCGGCGTCTTCGGCCGAGTCGGGGTTCTGTGCCCACAGGTCCGGCCCGAACACTTCGTAGTGAATCCGTTCGCCTGAGATGCCCTTGTCGAGCAGGGCCCTGCGGGTTGCCCGCATGAACGGCAGGGGACCGCACATGAAGACGGTGGCGTCAGAGGGGATCTGGATGTCTGAGAGATCCATGTAGCCGGGTAGGGCCGGATGCAGGGTGGGTGCGGACTCGGCGTCCTCCTCGTACCAGTTCTGCGCCTTGGCGTCGCCCATGGCCAGCACCTGGCGGCGCAGGTGGGCGTACAAGGCGTGGTTGCGATGTGAGGTGTCGGCGTGGAAGATCCGCACTTGGCGGTCGGGCTGACGGCGCGAGAGGTCCTCGACGATAGCCGCGATCGGTGTGATGCCGATACCGGCCGAGATCAGCACCAGGGGGCCGTCTGACTCATCGAGTATCAGATCACCGCAGGGCTGCGAGACATCCAGAACGGCGCCGGGTTTGGCGTTGTCTCCCAACCAGTTCGACACCTGGCCGTCTGGAGCCCCGCCGACGCCACGGACACGCTTGATGGTAACCCGGAGCGAGTCGCCGCGGGGTCCGGATGAGATCGTGTACTGACGTGGCTGCCGCTCGCCGCTGGGTAGGTCGACGGCGATCGCGACGTACTGGCCCGTGTGATGTTCGGGGGTCTTTCCCTCAACGGGCGCGAGGATCAGCGAGAAAATTTCCGGGCTCTCGTCGAGTCGCTCGACGACCCGGTACTTGCGCCACGGCCGTTCGGGGTCGGTACCGCCCAGCGCGTAAAGTTTGGCTTCCTCGGCGATGAGCTGACAGCCGAAGAGCCAGTAGACCTCATCCCATGCGGCGGCAATATCGGGGGTGACGGCCTCGCCGAGGACGTCACCAATTGCCCACATGAGGTGGTGGCCGACAATCGGATACTCGTACGACTTGATCCCCAGTGACACATGCTTATGGGCGATCCGGCGCATGACCGGACCGAAGTCGGGCGCATTCGGGTCGATGAGGTTCACGGCGTAGGCGACGACGCTGGCCGCCAGCGCGCGCGGCTGCTCGCCGATCGCCTGGTTCGCCTTGTTGAACACCCGCATCAACTCAGGGTGCGCCGCGAACATATGCGGGTAGAACCGCGTGGTGATCTCGACGGAGTTGTCGGCGACGACGCCGGCAGTCGCCTTGACGACGGCTGTCGACTCAGCAGACAACAACATGTGGGCTCCTCTGTTAGGTGGACTGCGACGAACACGGTCGCGGCGACGACCAGAACTGTCCGAACTCTAATAGAGACGCTGCTTTGGCAAATCTTCGGTCTCGGATGGCGCAGCGCCCCGGTCGATTCCCACGGTTCCTCACGTCGCCTTCAGAACAACCTCACAAACGGCTCCGCGGTCGTTCAGCCCGTAGGTCGACACAGTCGCCCACTCCGCTGCGTCGGCTTCCGTGCCACGTCTGGGGTTCAGGACGCTATGGCCGCACGCTATGGCCGCAGAAAAACCGTACCGGTGTCGGACTTGCCATGAACACTGCAAGTCCTCGACGGACGAGTCCTTCTCAAGGCGAGCGACGTGTCCTGGAATGGGGGCCAAAGCTGAACACGACTTCGTCAACGTGCTCGCCGTGCGGGAACTCGCCGGGCGGCCGGGCGTCATCGACGGGCTGCGGTGGCGGCGCCGCCGCTCAACTCAGCATCTCGGCAAGCACGGTGGCTTCGCTGATGTCGACGGCCTTGCTCGCCGTAAGCAGGGTGAGGTTTCGGTCCTTGGCCAGGATCCGCAGATGTGCCAGCGCCTCGGCCCGTTCGGGTTGGGTCAGTTCGTCGTGGTAGCGGCGGGTGAACTCGGTGAAACGTTGCGGGTCGTGGTGATACCACGTGCGCAGCTCGGTGGATGGCGCGATCGTCTTGCACCACTCGTCGAGCTCCGCTTTCTCTTTGGTCATGCCGCGCGGCCAGATCCGATCCACCAGTACGCGGTTCCCGTCCCCGCGGGCCGGGTCGTCGTAGACGCGGCGCACCTGCACCTTGTGTTTGCTCATTGCTGCTCCTGTACGTGGGCCGGCTGGCGGCTCCCGCGATCGGTCGGGCGGACGGTTCGTTTGCATTGGTGCGAATCGCATCCATCTCCTACTGTCTCCTTTCCTGCGGTGCGCTGATCAGCGTGTGCCGGGATTGACTGCCCCGTCAGTCCTCGTGGTGGATCAGCGCGGCGAGGATGTCGCGGTGGTAGCGGGAGATCACGTTCACAGCCTCTGAAATCGCCACGGCCGGGGACCATATGCCCTAGCCCCGACACTGACTGGTAGCCAACACTTGCAGAGCACGGTGGATGGACATAAGGGGTGTGGCGACGATGTACGACGGCGACCACTGGATGTGGGGGCACGGCTGGGGCGGGGGTTGTCTGGGTCCCCATCAGCGTGGTGATGGTGCTGATTCCGGTGGCAATGGTCACGGCGATCGTTTTCGGCATCCGATATTTGATGGCCTCGCAACAGGTCTCACCGCAACCGGCCGCCAACATTGCAGACAACTCGGAGAGTCTGCTCACCGAGCGGTTCGCCCGAGGTGGGATCGACGAAACGAATATCGCAGTCGTATGGCCGTTTTACGCAAGCACCGTTGATCATCATTGGCCTACCGATATCAATCCGCCATCCAGCACGTCGCACCGGTATGGAGGGACTTTCATGAGGATTGAACTCCGGACAGCCGTGGCGGCGACGGTGCTCGGTGTTGTTCTGGCAAGCTGTTCGCCGGTATCGGATGCGCCGCAGCCGTCACCGCCAACGCCAGCCACCGAATCCGCCCGGTTTGGAGGGTCTGTCTGGGTGGCTGAAGAAGGCGACAACAGCCTGACGGTCCTCGACGCGGCCAGGAATGTGGTGGCCACGACCCTCACTGGCCTGGCAGGGCCGCATAACGTTCAAATCGGCCATGACGGCCACACGGTGTATGCGACCAGTAGCGCCAACATGGTGGTGGCCATCGACACCAAGACCTACCAAGTGGCCGCAGCCGCGGCCACCGGACCCTCTCCCGCACATGTGATCGAAGCGCCCAACAAGAAGATTTATGTAACCAATTCGGGTGACGGCACCGTGTCGGTGTATCAGGGCGCCGACCTGCAGCAAATAGGCCGCATCGACGTGGGAGGCACCCCACACGGTCTGCGCTCCGCTGCCGACGGCTCGGTGATCGTTATCGCCGACCCAGTGAAAGGGACGGTGGAGCTGATCGACCCCGGCACGGATCAAGTTACGGGCAGCATAGCCGTGGGCAGCGGACCAGCGCAGGTAGCAGTCAGCTCCGACGGCCGTTACGCCTACACCGGAACCACTGAACCCCCGGCGGTGGTGAAGGTCGATTTGACTAGCCGCACAGTGGTCGGCAGCGTCGCCGTTCCGACGGCCCCGGTGCAGCTATACCTGACCCCCGATGAATCGACCGTGATCTCAGCTGACCAAGGCACCCGGGAAGCTGCTGGGCACACCGTCTCGTTGATCGACACGACGGCGATGACCCTGCTCCGCGCCGTTAGCACCGGCGCAGGCCCACACGGGGTGGTCATCGACCCCACCGGCACCCACGCCTGGGTCACCAACAGCTACGACGACACCGTGTCCGTCATCGACATACCAACTCAGTCAGTGATGGCGACAATCCCTGTAGGCATGGGCCCCAACGGCATCAGCTACTCACCACGGCCACCGGCTCCCAGCGGCGCCGCCATCGCACTGAACATTCCTGCGCTGCCCGCGACCAGCGCCGACGACCCGCAGCCACCGTCAAACCACCACGGACACGGCTGAACGGCAGTCGGTTTTCCAGCCTCGCGCGTTGCCGGGCTGCGCCAGCGACAAACTCAGCATCCGCACGGCTGCTAGATACCGAGGGCTCCTTTACGTAAGAGCGAGCAGATGTCGTCGGCGAGAAGCTCGATCGCCTCGTCCATGGACGCGGTGAACAAGCGTCCCAACCGAGAACGGCCCGCTGTCGCGCTGGCGGCCGCGGTTTCGACCGCCGATGCACTAACCGTGGCCTCAATGTGACGGTCTGCACCAGGACCGTTGTTCGTGAACGAGGCGATGGCTGCTGGCCGATCATCGCGCAACCACCCATGCCCCCGAAAAAGCCGGTCACGACATTGGCGACACCCTGACCCCAGGCCTCGCGGGTCTTGTTGCTGTGGGTGTCGGTGATGTCATCGACCAGCTTGGCCGTCAACAACGACTCCAGCAGTCCCACGAACGCCATCGCCAGCGCGTAAGGCGCGATGAGTGTCAGGGTCGACCAGGTCAACGGCACGTCGGGAAAGAACAGGGACGGAAGGCTCGAGGGCAGCTCGCCCTCGTCTCCCACCGTGGGGATCTGCACGGAGAAGACGATCGCCGCAAAGCGGTCAGGAGCACGATCGCGACCAACGGTGCGGGAACGATCGTCGTCAGCTTCGGCAGGAAAACCATGATGATCAGGCCGACGGCCACGAACGGGTGCACCAGCGCGGGCACCCCCAGTAGATCGCGGGCACCCCCAGTAGATGGGGTAACTGTGAGGTGAAGATCAAGATTGCCAGGGCGTTGACGAAGCCGACCATGACGCTGCGCGGAATGAACCGCATCAACCGTGCGACCCCCAGAACGCTGAGCAGGATCTGGGACAGCCCGCAAGCAGCACCGCCGCCACCAGATAGTCCAGTCCGTACTGGCGGGCCAGGGGCGCGACCCCCAGGGCGATCGCCCCGGTGGCCGCCGAGATCATGGCGGGGCGACCTCCGACGATCGCGATCGTCACCGCCATCGTGAACGAAGAGAACAACCCAACCCGTGGGTCGACCCCGGCGATGATCGAAAACGAGATCGCCTCCGGGATCAGCGCCATCACAGAAACTGCACAATCGTACGGTTCTCGGATTCACCACGATAAGCGGAAGAATCAGTTCGCCATCGTGACCGGAACTTCACGCATTGCGCAACTCGCGGCGTGGGCCCTTGCCACGCAAACGCGGAACCTACA
>JAHBAP020000144.1 GCA_018500005.2 Mycobacterium sp.
AGCCAGACGGACACGCCAGCCGCGGAGAGATCCGCAAGGTTCTTGTTCTGGGACATGGTGGTTCCTTTTCAGATCAAGTGGTTATCGGTTGTCGATCGCTCGTTCCGCGGCGGCCACGACGGCCTCGGGCGTGAATCCGAATTCGCGGAATAGTGTCTTGTCGTCGGCCGATTCGCCGTAGTGCTCGATCGAGATGATCTCGCCCTTGTCGCCGACGAACTTGTGCCAACTCTGGGCGATACCGGCCTCGACGGCGACGCGTGCCGACACTCCCGGCGGCAGCACGCTATCCCGGTACTCCTGAGGCTGGGCATCGAACCACTCGATGCACGGCATCGAGACCACGGCTGCGCGAATGTCCTTGGCGGCCAGGACCTTCTGAGCCTCGACGGCGAGTTGGACCTCAGAACCGGTGGCGACGATGACGACGTCGGCACCGGTTGCGTCGCCGCCGCCGAGCACGTAACCGCCGCGGGCGACACCTTCGCTATTGGTTCCCTCGAGGACCGGGACACCCTGCCGCGTCAGGATCAGACCGGTCGGCCCGCTGCCGCCCGTGCGTTCCAGGATCGCCCGCCACGCGTGGGCCGTCTCATTCGGGTCGGCCGGGCGCACCACCGAAAGTCGCGGGATCGCCCGCAGTGCGGCCAGATGCTCGATGGGCTGGTGGGTCGGGCCGTCCTCGCCCAGGCCGATCGAATCATGCGTCCAGACGTAGATCGGGTCGATGTTCATCAGCGCGGCCAGTCGCACCGCGCCACGCATATAGTCGGCGAACTGCAGGAACGTCCCGCCGTAGGCACGGGTCGGACCGTGCAGCACGATGCCGGACAGGATCGAGCCCATCGCGTGCTCACGGATTCCGAAGTGCAGTGTGCGGCCGTACCAGTCGGCTGTCCAGTCCTCGGTGGAGATCGACGGCGGCCCAAAGGATTTGGCGCCTTTCATCGTGGTGTTGTTGCTGCCGGCCAGGTCGGCCGAACCGCCCCACAGTTCGGGCAGCACCGGTCCGAGCGCGGAGAGCACATCCCCGGAAGCGGCCCGGGTGGCGACCGCCTTGGAGCCGGGCTCCCAGCTCGGCAGGGCCGCTTCCCAGCCATCGGGCAGGGTTCCGGCCAGTAAGCGGTCCAGCAGTGCCTTGCGTTGCGGTTCGCGCTGGGCCCAGGCGTCGAAACCGGCCTGCCACGACTCGTGTGCGGCCCGGCCGCGGTCGAGGAGCTTGCGGGTGTGGGTGATCACCTCGTCGGCCACCTCGAAGCTCTTGTCCGGGTCGAACCCGAGAACCTTCTTGGTCGCGGCCACCTCCTCGGCACCCAGTGCCGAGCCGTGCACCCCGCCGGTGTTCATCTTGGTCGGGGCCGGGTAGCCGATGATCGTCCGCAGCGCGATGAACGACGGTTTGTCGGTGACCGACTTGGCCCGCTCGATGGCCTCCTCGAGGCCGGCCACGTTCTCGCCGCCCTCGACTCGCTGCACGTGCCAGCCGTAGGCCTCGTAGCGGGCAGGAGTGTCCTCGGTGAAGGCGATCTTGGTGTTGTGCTCGATGGAAATCTCGTTGTCGTCCCAGATCACGATGAGATTGCCCAGTTGCTGAGTGCCGGCCAGCGAGCACGCCTCGCTGGTGACGCCTTCTTCCATGTCGCCGTCGGAGGCGATCACGTAGATGAAATGGTCGAAGGGGCTGGTGCCGTGCGCGGCATCAGGGTCGAACAGGCCGCGCTCGTAGCGGGCGGCCATGGCCATCCCGACCGCGGATGCCAAGCCCTGTCCGAGCGGCCCGGTGGTGATCTCCACGCCCTTGGTGTGTCCGTACTCCGGGTGGCCCGGGGTCTTGGAACCCCAGGTGCGCAGCGATTCGATATCGGACAGTTCCAGGCCGAAGCCGCCTAGATACAGCTGGACATACAGGGTGAGGCTGCTGTGCCCGCAGGACAGTACGAACCGGTCCCGGCCCATCCAGTGCGTGTCACTGGGGTCATGCCGCATCACCCGCTGGAACAGGGTGTAGGCGGCCGGGGCGAGGCTCATGGCCGTCCCCGGATGACCGTTGCCGACCTTCTGCACCGCATCGGCGGCGAGCACCCGCGCAGTGTCAACGGCACGGGAGTCCAACTCGGTCCAGTCGCTGGGGTGGTGCGGCTGGGTCAGGGCGGAAATCTGGTCGAGGGTGGTCACGAAAAAGCTCTCCTGGTACGTCTAATCAGCTGGCAACCCGATACTGCTGCACACCCTAGTGCCGGGAATCGGCCCTGCAGTACCAAATCGCCAGCGTCGGGGTCTACCATCCTGTGTAGTAGAAGGGCTGCAGGACAGGCGCTGGGCGGCTGATGCCGCCCGTGAAGGAGTTGACTGCGTGAGGATGCGCGAAACCCCCGTCGTCGGGGAGTCTGAGCAAGCGGCACCCAGCCGGATCCGCAGTTCGGCGCTGGGCTATCTCGCGCTAATGAAGCCGCGTGTCATCGAGCTCCTGCTGGTCACCACCATTCCGGCGATGCTGCTGGCGGACCGTGGCCACGTCGATCTGGTGCTGATCCTCAACACGTTGTTCGGCGGACTGCTGGCCGCCGGCGGCGCCAATGCGCTCAACTGCGTGGCCGACGCCGACATCGACAAGGTGATGAAACGTACCGAGCGCAGGCCGCTGGCCCGTTCGGTGGTGCCCCGCAGCCACGCCTTTGTGTTCGGGATGGCGCTGTCGGTCGGCTCGTTCTTCTGGCTCTGGTGGACCACCAATATGCTCTCGGCGCACCTTGCCGCCGCCACCATCGCGTTCTACGTGCTGGTCTACACACTTCTCCTCAAGCGCCGTACCTCCCAGAACGTGGTGTGGGGCGGTGCCGCGGGCTGCATGCCGGTGATGATCGGCTGGTCGGCGGTCACCGGGACCATCGGCTGGCAGGCACTGGCCATGTTCGCGATCATCTTCTTCTGGACCCCGCCGCACACCTGGGCGCTGGCCATGAAATACAAAGAGGATTACGCAGCTGCCGGCGTGCCGATGCTGCCGGTAGTCGCCACCGAACGGCAGGTCACCCGCCAGATCGTGATCTATACCTGGCTGACCGTGGCGGCCACGCTGGCCCTGATCCCGGCCGCCGGGTGGCTGTACGCCGCGGTGGCGGTCCTGGCGGGAGGCTGGTTCCTCACCCTGGCGCACCGTCTGCATGCCGGGGTTTTGCGCGGCGAGGCCGTCAAGCCGCTGAGGTTGTTCCTGCATTCGAACAACTACCTGGCCGCCATCTTCTGCGCGCTCGCGGTCGACTCTGTCATCCCGCTGCCGTTGCTGTTCGGCTAGCCCCGCTCAGAACACCTTCGGGACGCCGTAATAGGCGACGATGTCCTCGGTGTGTGCCGTCGAACTGGTCAGCACTGCATACGAGCGCAGCGAGGACGTGCCTACGCAGCCGTCGACGCTGATGTGGATGTCCTTGGCGATGACCCGCGTCGCAGTGCCTTCGAATTCCTTCTTCATCACCACTGCGTCGATGAC
>JAHBAP020000462.1 GCA_018500005.2 Mycobacterium sp.
CCCACGCGAATATCGTTCTTGCGGGCCAGGATCCGATCCAACACGACCTCCCCGGGACCGGAGAGGGCACGGCCCTCGGCCATCGCCCACGGACCGCCGACGCCGGTGGCGGTGTCGTAGCCGAGTACGAAGTAGGCCGTCTGCTCGCCGTTGTGGACGAAGTCCGACGGCTGACCCAGGATCGGGTCGGCGGCGGCGACCTCGGGTGCGGACAGCAGACGCTGCTCGTCCCCGGCCGGCAGCCACGACACGGCTCGGAACATCTGGGAAACCCCGGGCTGGGTCACCCAGACCGCGTTGCGGGAATGGTCGATGTAGGTGGTGACCTGGTTGATGGTGCCCATGAAGATGCCGGCCATCACCAGCACGAGCAGCACCGCGAAGCCGACACCGGTGACCGACAGCGCGAAACGGGTGCGCTCGCCGAGGAGATTACGCACGGCGACCCCCGACGTGCGGGGCAGGTCCGGGGCGGTCGTCACCGCATTGACCGCGTCCAACGAGACCTCCTGCAGGCCATGCCAAAACCAGGCCGAGAGTTCCCGGTCCCGTATCTAGAGTCGGACCCGGCGATGGGAAAGTTCCCGATACGACAAAGGAATTCGCAGGTACGCTCTCCCGCCGTGGACAACAGGTATCTGAGACCGACGGCCCTGCTAGATTTCGACAGTCCACGCCTGCGCGAGGTCCTGGCACGCCACAACTGGGCGACACTGCCGGAGGGGGAACGGATCGGCGCCGTCTACGACTTCGTGCGCGACGAAATTCCGTTCGGGTACAACAGATCGGACGACATTCCGGCATCAGCCGTGCTCGCCGACGGATACGGGCAGTGCAACACCAAGACAACGCTGCTGATGGCACTGCTGCGCGGCAGCGGCGTCGGATGCCGCCTGCACGGAGCCACCATAGAGAAGGAACTCCAGCACGGCGTCATGGTCCGCCCGCTGTACTGGTTCGCCCCGGCCAGCATCATCCACACCTGGGCCGAGGTGTTCTCCGGCGGTCGGTGGGTGGGCCTGGAGGGTGTCATCCTCGATGAGGCCTTCCTGGAGGGTGTGCGAGCACACACCGGCTGCTCGGGACCGTTCCTGGGCTACGGCGTCGGCACCGACAACCTGGCCGACCCCCCGGTTGCGTGGTGCGGAACCGACACGCTGATCCAGGCAACCGGCATCGACCAGGACTTCGGCGTCTACGACGATCCGGACTCGTTCTACGCAGCGCACGGTGTCAACGCCCGCGGCATCAAGGGGTGGCTGTACGGCCAGGTCATGCGCAAGGACATGAACCGCAGGGTGGCCCGGATCCGCGCGGAGGCGGACCGGACCGTCAGCCAACAGCGCTGAGCAGCCTGCCGTCCTCAAGGTGCAGTACCCGGTCGGCGATGCCGTCCAGGCGCGAGTCGTGGGTGACGATGACGACGGCAGCGCCGAAAGCCTTTGCCGCCTCGGCAAGTTGCTCGATGACGGTCCTGCCGGTGGCCGAATCCAGATTCGCGGTCGGCTCGTCGGCGAGGATGAGATCGGGGCCCATCGCCAGCGCGCGTGCGGCCGCCACGCGTTGCTTCTCGCCGCCCGACAGGGCGGCGGGGCGGTGCCCCGCGCGGTCCGCCAGCCCCAGGGCGCCGAGAAGTTCGGTCGCCCGTGCCACGGCGTCGGCCTTGCGCACCCCGGCGTAACGAAGCGGGACGGCGACGTTCTCGACGCTGGTCAGTGAACCCAGCAGGTTGTAGTCCTGGAAAAGGTAACCGAGTCGGAGCAACCGAAGGGTGGCCCGCTCGCGTTCTGAGAGGCTTGCGGCGTCCTGCCCCCCGATACGGACCGTCCCGGTGTCCGGCGTGAGCAGCAGCCCCATCGCCAACAGTGCGGTGGTCTTGCCGCCGCCGGAAGGTCCGACGATCGAGACGATCTCGCCGCGTTCGACGGATAGGGTCACATCGCTGAGCGCCTGTACCGCCGTCCCGGCGGCCCCGTAGTGGTGGCCCACGCCAGTGAGCTGAAGCACCGGGTCGCCAGTGGGCGTCAACAGCGGTCTGCGGCAGCGAGAGCACTTGGGTAGGGACGCATCGTGGTGACAGACAGGGCAACGCATGGGAGTCCTTTCAGCGCCGGAACGCGGCGACGGGGTCGATGCGGGAGACGCGGCGCAATGGCAACAGGGCGCCGAGGGCGGCCATCGACGCGGTGGCTGCGGCCATCGCCGCGAGCATCGTCGGGGTGATCGCGATCGCGACGTCACCCATCCGGTCGCCGATCAGGAACTGCGTGGCGAACGCGACCGCTCCCCCGACCACGAATCCCAAGGCGGCGACGATGGCCGCCTGGGCGATCACGATGCGACTCAACTGGATCGGACGCGCCCCCAGTGCACGCAGGATGCCGAAGTCGGCCATCTGCTCGGCGGTGACCGCCCACATCGTGAGACCGATCAGCGCCGTTCCGACCAGGACCGCGATCGCGATCATCGTCTTCAGTGGCCGGCCGATCATCTTGACGATGATGTCGCGGCTGTTGTCGGCGAACCGCGCCGAGGTCAGCGCCGAGACGCTCGGGAGGTCGCGCTCGATGGCCGCGACGACGTCGGAGTCGCTGTATCCGGGCTTGGGTTGGATCAGGAAATAGGAGACTCGATTTCCAGCCCGCAGCAATCGTTTCGCATCCGCAAGGGAGATGAAGGTGTAGAAGTTGGTCGCCGCCGCGGTCTGCTTGGACAGGCCGACCACGGTGAAGTCCTCATCGACGATTCGCACCGTGTCCCCGATGTGGACGTCGTTGATGCGGGCCAGGGCGCGGTCGAGGACGACCTCCCCCGACGCCTCGACGTTGCGGCCTTGCGCCAGTAACCACGGACCTCCCACACCGGTGCCGGTGTCGTAGCCGACGACGAAGAACGCGGTGTGTGTGCCGTTGCGGACGAAGTCCGAAGGCAGACCGAGAATCGGATCCGCTGAGGCGATTTCGGGGATCGCCATCAGCGCGGCCTTGTCGTCCTCGGGCAACCACGAGACCGACTTGAACATCTGCGAGACGCCCGGTTGCATCACCCAGACGGCGTTGCGCGAGTGGTCGATGTAGGTGGTGACCTGACGGGTGGTGCCGACGAAGATGCCCGACATGATCAGGACGAGCAGCACTGCGATGCCGACGCCGAGGACCGACAGCGCGAACCTGACGCGCTCGGCCAGAAGGTTCCTGATGGCCACGCTCACCGCAGGACCGTTGCCCGTCCGGCGGTCCTGCGGAGCCGTTCGACCGCCTGTACCGCCGCAGCCAAGACGCGGTCGATGTCCTCGAAGGACAAATCCGCCCCGAACGAGATGCGAAGTGCGGAGCGGGCTTCCTCCTCGGTCAGGCCCTGAGCGATCAGGACATGCGAGACGGCGTCCTCGTGCGCATGGCAGGCCGAACCGGTGGACACGTAGATGTCCTGGACGTCCAGCGCATCGGCCAGTGCGTCGGCGCGGACGCCGTCGAACCGGATGCTGATGGTCTCCTCGAGCACCGGCTCGGCCGTGTTGACGTGTACACCGTCGATTGCTTGCAGTCCGTCGACCAGATGTGTTCGGTTGGCGCGAGCGGCTTCTCGGTACGCCGGTGTCATCGCTGCCATACACACCTGCGCCGCGGCGGCCATTCCCATCGCCCCGGCTACGTTCTCGGTGCCCGCGCGCAGACCGTGCTCCTGGGATCCGCCCCGAATAAGGGGCACGAGTCGGCATCCGCGATCGACCGCCAGTGCCCCGACGCCGCGAGGACCCCCGAACTTGTGCCCGGAGATCGAGACCAGTTGGGCGCCGAGGCCGGCGACGGGAATCTTTCCAGCCGTCTGGACCGCATCGACGTGCAGGGGAACGCCGGCTTCCCGGGTGATCGCCGCGATCTGCTCGACCGGTTGAATGGCCCCGGTCTCGTTGTTCGCGTGCATCACCGAGACCAGTGCAGTGCTCGGCCGCAGCGCCGCGGCGATGTCATCGGCGGCGACGTGGCCGGTGGGCCCGGGGTCGACGAGTGTCACCTCGACACCCATTTCCTCGAGGGAACGGGCGTTTTCGAGAACCGCCGAGTGCTCGATCGAGGTCGTGACCAGATGCCCGGAGAACCCCCGAGCCGCGAAGGTGCCCCAAATGGCCAGGGCGTTCGACTCACTGCCGCCGGAGGTCAATACCACCTCGTCGGCGTCCACACCCATGAGCAGGGCGATGGTGCTTCTCGCCGACGACAGCGCCTCGGCTGCGGCCACTCCCGCGCTGTGCGCGCTGGACGGATTTCCGACCAACTCCTGCGCGGCCAGCAGGGCCGCAGCGGCCTCCGGACGCAGCGGAGCGGTGGCGGCGTAGTCGAGATAGATGCTCTCACGCACCACAACTCAACCCGTCGTCGCTGACTCCTTCGCGGAAATTGCCGGCCAGCCGATGGGCGACGTCGGCGCCCAACTCCGCCACATGGCGCTGGTCGGGACTCAACCCTCCCGACCACGCCAGCACCTGATCGGTGGTAACGGCGGCAACCTCGGGGACGGTCAGACCGGCCAGTCGTTCGGTGAGGATGGACGCGATAGCCAGCGACGCCGAGCAGCCGAACGCCTCGAAGGCGACGTCGCTCACGGCGTCCCGGTAAATCCTGGCGGTGAGCAGAATCTGATCCCCGCACACCGGATTTCCGACGAAGGCGGCGACATCGGCATCCGGTAGGCGCCCGCAGTTGCGGGGGGTGGTGAAGTGGTCGACGATCGTCGGACTGAACCGCCCCATGTCATGCCCTCCCCGGTGCGTCGGCAAGCTCGCACTCGGGCACCAGTTGGTTCGAGTCGAGATACTTCTCGATGCTCACCGCGCAGCAGCCGAGTTCGGCGCCCTGACGCCGACGACGGAACCGGACCGTCTGCCCGGTGCGGCCACAAGGGCAGTCACTCTCGTCGACCTCACCGACGTCATCGGAGAGCAGGAAACCCGGATAGGCGGTGTTGAGCGCGTCGAGAATGGCGATCCCGCCGGTCCTGCCGGGCTCGAGTTCGACTGCGGGGTCGGTGATATCGCGGATGGACACGTAGCACCACGGAGGGACATGCTTGCGGTGGTGCTCGCACTCGATGGCCAGCATGTCCGACTCGATCATCCCGTACATGTCCCTGATCCGGGACGGCTCGA
>JAHBAP020000228.1 GCA_018500005.2 Mycobacterium sp.
AGTTGTCATCCCGCCGATCACCCGACCGCAGGACAGACCCGAAAGCGTCAAGGCAGCAGAGTCAGGTCACGGAGTGTTCAGCGCCGGACTCCGAAGCACCGCTTACAGTCGCCCCTACGGCGCACAAAAAGGAGGACACCATGCAGTCACAAACCACGTGGCGCCGGACGGCCGTCGCCGCCGGCTCGGTAGCCCTTCTCAGCATGGGAATGCTGGGAGCATGCGCCACCAAGGAGAAACCCGCGACACCCACACAGTCCCCCCCGAGTGCGACGGCACCGCCCTCCCCCTCGGAGAAGTCGGTGACCAAGGGCTCGAACGGCGGCTCCAACCCCGGAAACTCATTCGCCCCATCGGTGAAGGCACCGCCGGCTCCGACCGCCCTGCCGGGCAATGTGATCACCGGCGGATGACGATGCCTGCCGTGCGGGGCCGGAAGGTGGTGATGGCGGCCGCCCTGGCCGCCATCACCACCGTCGCGGCGATCGAGGTCTCCCAACGACCGGATCCGGGCAGCCCGGGCCGGATCGCCGGCCCCTACGCAGCACTGCTGGACCAGTCCACCGATCTCGGCCCCGCCAACCGCAGCCACGTGCAGATCACCGCGGCACTGAGCAGCGACGCCCGTCCGGACCGTCTCCAGCGCTGGGCCCGTGACAACGGCCTGGCCGTGCGCTGGAAACCCGATGACGAATGGGCATACCTGGAGGGTCCGGCGACCACCGTCGCCCGCGCTCTCGACGTCGATGTGCACGACTACCGGGGACGGCTCGGGCAGGTCTTCTACGCCTCGCCGCAGCAGCCCCGGGTGCCAACCGAACTGAGCGGCGAGGTCACCGGACTCGGCCGCATCCTTGGGTACACCCCGCACCGGGAGTCCAACCGGTGGCAGTTTCCCCTGGAAGTCCCGGGGCAGGGTCTGACCCCGGAAACGTTGTTGCGCACCTACAACATCGGGCCGCTGCGCGAGGCCGGGTTCACCGGCAAAGGCAGCACCGTCGTGGTGTTCGCCTTCGACGGATTCGACCAGGCCGATCTGGACACCTTCGCCGAGACGTTCAACCTGCCGAAGTTCACCCCCGAGGTGGTCGGCGGCCAGCCTCCGGCCCGACGCGGCGAAGCCACCATGGATCTCGAGGCGATACATGCGATCGCCCCGGACGCGAAGAAGGTTCTGGTCAATGCCCGCCCGACGGTGGAGGGTGACGGCGCCTACGAGAAGATCGCCGAGATGATGCGGGACGCCGACCGGCGCTACCCCGGCGCGGTGTGGAGTCTCTCGATCGGCTGGGGCTGCGACAAGCTCATCACCGCCACCGATCTGACCCCCGTCCGTGCCGCACTGTCGGCCGCACACGTCAACGGCACCACCGCATTCGATGCCAGCGGCGATCTCGCCGGATTGGAATGCAAGGGCGGACAGGAGTGGTCCTCGCCGCCACATGAGGACAACATCGGCTTGGACGCAATCGCCTCGATGCCCGAGATGACCTCGGTCGGCGGCACCACACTGTCAACCGACGCCGGCGGCTCATGGCTCGGCGAGAAGGCCTGGTTCGACTCACCGCTGTCGCAGGGGACCGCCGGCGGGGTGTCGGCGCTCTTCGAACGCCCCCCGTGGCAGGCCGCGGTGAATTTCGAACCCGGAGAGGGCAAACGGCTCGTTCCGGATATCTCGGCGGTGGCCGACCAGTTCACCGGGGTGAAGATCGTGTTCAACGGCCAGCAGCTGGTCGGCGGTGGCACCTCGGTGTCCGCGCCGCTGTGGGCCGGGATCGCCGCGGTCATCAACCAGTACCTGCTGGCCCGCGGGGGCGCGCCCCTGGGAGACCTCAACCCGTTGCTGTACCGGGCCGCCGAGGGATCGCGGCTGCCGGCGTTCCATGATGTGGTTCGCGGCGGGAACGCCGTCTACAACGCCGGCCCGGGATACGACCCGGTGACCGGCCTGGGCACCCCCGACGTCGACAACCTGGCCAAGGTCCTGCTCGTCACCCAGGCGGTACTGAAATGACCGAAGTCACCTGCCCCCATTGCCGGGCCGAGATACCGGCCGGAAACTTCTGCGGACTGTGCGGCTATGGGCTCAGCAGTGATCGGGATCATCCGATGTTGTTGCGGCCCGGGGTTTTCGGAGCCGCACCCACCGAGCGCGTCCTGGTTCCGCATTTCGCCAGTGCCATGTTCCCGCACCTGCCCAACCGCTCCCGCACGCCGTTCCGGGTGACCCTGCTCGTCGCGGTCGCCGCACTGGCGGTGTCGGTGGTGATGAAGGTCCCAGCCGCCGGAATCGCGATCTCGGCGTTGGGATTGCCCCTTTTGTTCGTGCTCTATCTGCGAGCCGCCAGCCTGGTCCGGGACATCCCCCGCCGGTCGCTCATCCTCGCGGCGGCACTCGGCGCCGGACTGGGGGCGGGCTGGATTCTGCTGACCGGCGGCCTGGTGGCCCGGAGTTACAACGTCTCGATCAGCGCCGGCCTGGCGTTACACCATCTGTTCAGCCAGGGGGTCGCCATCCCGGCGGCCGGGATGGCGCTGATGCTGGTGCCCGCGGTGGCGATCAGGATATCCGGCCGCGGGACGCGAGAGTCGTTGGACGGCTTCGTAATCGGCGCCCTCGGCGCCCTGGTCTTCACCGCCGCGGCGACGCTGGCGCGGCTGGCCCCGCAGTTCACCACCGGGTTATTCGCCCGCGCCCGGCCAGTGCAGGGACTGATCGTCGAGGTCGTCATGACCGGGGTGACGATCCCGGTCACCGCCGCGGCGGCAGGAGGGCTGGTCGGGATCCTGCTCTGGTTCAAACCGGCGGGGCCCCACGACCGTCGGGTCCGATGGGTGCTGGGGGCGATCGCGGCGACGGTAGTGCTGTTGCACACCGCGGTGGGTGTGGTCGACATCGTCGGGCTTCCCCAATTGACCATGCTCGCAATCCATCTCACCGTGACGGTTCTCGCGGTGGTGGCGCTGCGCCTGGCCCTGCAACTCGCTCTGCTGCACGAACTGCCCGACCCGGTCCGCGCGGACGAGCCGCTGCTGTGCATCCACTGCGAGATGGTGGTTCCCGACATGACGTTCTGCCCGGCCTGCGGGGCGGCGACCCGGGCCTCGACGCGGACCTCGCGGGCGGAACGCCGCAGCGTCCGACCCCAGCCCGACGGCGTCGCCGTAGATCCGGCGGACGTGTCCTATCCCGGATACGCGCTGCCCGCGACCAGCTACCGGGCTCCGGCGCTGCGTCGTCCCAGGTTCGGTTGGCTGCTCGGCAGGTGGGGAACGACGGTGACCGCGGTGGCCGTGGTGCTGGCCGGGGTCACGCTGATGCTGACCCCGAAGATCGCCCACTACATGTGCCCCCCCGAGCGCCGCCGGCCGCCCGCCCCGCGCGGCCAACCGGGGGAGCCCGGTAACCGGGGCGCCGGCGGGCGGCCGACCCCACTCGGGCGGGGACACGTAGCGGGCGATCCTCGCGGTCCGCACCCCCCTGA
>JAHBAP020000011.1 GCA_018500005.2 Mycobacterium sp.
CGGCATGTACTTGATCGAGCGCCTCGATCGTTGTGGACTTGCCCACCCCCGGCACACCGGTGATTCCGACGTGCATGGCGCTGCCGGCCTGCGGAATCAGCTCCATCAACAGTCGCTGGGCTTGATCGCGGTGATCAGCGCGGGTTGATTCGACGACGGTGATGGCCCGGGCCAATGCGGTCCGGTCGCCGCCGCGGATCGCCTCGGCGAGCGCGGGGATGATCGGCTCCATCAGGTCAGTTCGTAACCGAGCCGATCGGCGAGCTTGTTGACCAAGCTGACCGCCGCTTCGGCGATGACCGTGCCGGGCGGATAGATGGCGGTGGCACCGGCCGCATACAACTCGTCGAAGTCCCCGGGCGGGATCACCCCGCCGACGACGATCATGATGTCCGGGCGACCGACCTCGGCCAGCGCATCACGTAGTGCAGGCACCAGGGTGAGATGCCCAGCCGCCAGCGAGGACACCCCGACCACATGCACGTCATTGTCGGCGGCCTGCCGGGCGACCTCCTCCGGCGTGGAGAACAGCGAGCCGACGTCGACGTCGAATCCGATGTCGGCGAACGCCGTCGCGATGACCTTCTGGCCGCGATCATGGCCGTCCTGGCCCATCTTGGCGACCAGAATTCGGGGCCGGCGCCCGTCGGCTTCGGCGAACTTCTGGACCAGCCGGCTTGCCTCGGAGAGTCCGGTAATGCTGCCTCCTGCGCTCGATTCCCCCCGGCCGACTTCGTCGCGGTAAACCCCTGAGATTGTCCGTATCTCGGCCTGGTGGCGGCCGTAGACCTTCTCCAGCGCGTCGGAGATTTCGCCGACCGTGGCTTTGGCACGGGCCGCGTTGATCGCCAACGCCATCAGGTTGTTGCCCATACCGCCGTCCGTCGCGGCAGCGGCGCGGGTCAACTCGGCCAGCGCCGTCTGCACCGCGGCGTCATCGCGCTCCGCACGCAGCCGTGCCAGCTTGTCCAACTGCTCGGCGCGCACCCGGCTGTTCTCGACCTTGAGTACCTCAATATCGGGATCCTCGTCGACCTGGTACTTGTTCACACCGATAACCGGCTGCTGCCCCGAGTCGATGCGGGCCTGGGTACGTGCTGCGGCTTCCTCGATGCGCAGCTTGGGGATGCCGTCGCTGATCGCCTGGGCCATCCCTCCGCGCTCGGCGACCTCGGCGATGTGCGCGCGGGCCCGCTGGGCCAGTTGGTGGGTCAGCCATTCCACGTAGTAGGAGCCGCCCCACGGGTCGATCGGACGGGTGGTGCCCGATTCCTGCTGTAGCAGCAACTGCGTGTTGCGCGCGATCCGGGCGGAGAAGTCGGTGGGCAACGCCAACGCCTCGTCGAGGGCATTGGTGTGCAGTGACTGGGTGTGACCCTGGGTGGCGGCCATCGCTTCGATACAGGTTCGGGCAACGTTGTTGAACGGGTCCTGAGCGGTCAGCGACCATCCCGAGGTCTGCGAATGTGTGCGCAGGGAAAGGGATTTGGGGTTCTTGGCGCCGAACCCGCCGACCAGTTCGCTCCAGAGCAGACGGCCGGCCCGCAGCTTGGCCACCTCCATGAAGAAGTTCATGCCGATACCCCAGAAGAAGGACAGCCGCGGAGCGAACTTGTCGATGTCCAAACCCGCCTCGATGCCGGCCTTGATGTAGTCGACACCGTCGGCCAGCGTGTAGGCGAGCTCGAGATCGGCTGTGGCCCCGGCCTCTTGGATGTGGTAACCGGATATCGAGATGGAGTTGAACTTCGGCATCTTGGCGCTGGTGTAGGCGAAGATGTCGGAGATGATCCGCATCGAGGGTTTCGGTGGGTAGATGTAGGTGTTGCGGACCATGAACTCCTTGAGGATGTCGTTCTGGATGGTCCCGGCCAGTTTCTCCGGCGGCACGCCCTGCTCCTCTGCGGCCACCACGTAGAGCGCGAGGATCGGCAGGACCGCGCCGTTCATCGTCATCGACACCGAGACGCCCGCTAGGTCGATGCCGTCGAATAGTTGGCGCATGTCCAGAATCGAGTCGATGGCCACGCCGGCCATGCCTACGTCACCCTGAACCCGCGGGTGGTCGGAGTCGTAGCCCCGGTGGGTGGCCAGATCGAAGGCCACCGACAGGCCTTTCTGCCCGGCGGCCAGGTTGCGGCGATAGAACGCGTTGGAGTCCGCGGCGGTAGAGAAACCCGCGTACTGCCGGATAGTCCAGGGCTGGTTGACGTACATGGTCGGGTAGGGGCCCCGGATGAAGGGCGGCTCACCCGGAACGCTGTCGAGTGGGTAGCCGTCGGCCACCGCGGCGTCGACGTCGTCGCCGATGTAGAGCGGCTTGACGACGATCCCTTCCGGGGTGGTCCAGTCCAACTGCTCGGGCGTATAGCCGTTCGCCGCGGCGGCCGCCGCAATCCGTTCCGCGGCCGCGGTGGCCGTCGGTGCCGGCGCCGCCCGGTCCCCGTGCAGCGGAACCTCGGCGAAGCTCGGTACGGGCGTTACCCCGGCGCGGGTCTCGAAGTGGGTCATGTCACGCCCCCAATCGGGTGAGCAGCGACGAGAGTGCCTCAACCGCATCGATTTTCGCGGTCAGATAGCCGTCCGGCCGCTCCCCGGCCGGGACGTCGGCCACGGCCTTCTCCGGCCCCGCGAGGTAGATGTGTTCGATCCCGGCGGCGGGGGCGGCTGCGACGATGCCGGCGACCTCTGCGCCGTAGCGGGCGTCGCTGCCGCAGATCACCGCAACCGCCGACGGCCCCACGATCTCGCCGAGTCCGTCTGGTCGTACCGTGCCGGGGTTGACCGCCTCGATCCCGCCGGAAGCCAGCAGATTGGTGGCAAACGTGGCGCGAGTATTGTTCTCCGCCAACGGACCGAGCGGCAGCAGGACGACGCTCGGCCGTGCCCCGGTCCGCTCCAGATAGGCGTCGGATCGGTCTCGCAGTGCCTCGAAAGCGGCCGCATACCGCTCCCCGGCTGCGGTCGCCGTCGCAGCGGAAAGCAGCGGTTCGGCGATGTTGGGAAACTCATTGACACCGGTAACGGCCGTCCGCCGGTGCGCGATATCTTCGGCCCGGCGCGCCGCAACTGCATCGATCTCAGCGGCGAGGTAATCACCGGCTTGCCGGAACCCGCCGCGTGACTCGATTTCCTGGAAGTGTGACCACGCCTGTGCGGCAAGGGTTTCGGTGAGGTCTTCGACGTACCACGAACCGCCCGCGGGATCTCGCACCCGTCCCAGATGGGACTCTTCAAGTAACAGCAGTTGGGTGTTGCGGGCGATTCGCCGGGCGAATTCGGTTGTCGTTCCGGGGAAGCCACCCGGGATCGCGATATCGAACGGCAGCACCTGCACGGTGTCCGCACCCCCCACTCCTGCGGCGAAGGCGGCCACCGTGGTGCGCAGCATGTTCACCCAGGGATCCCGCTGGGTCATCATCGGCACCGAAGTGACCGCATGGACCACCAGTGCCGCCGCGCCGTCCGGGTGACCCACCACCTCTGCCACCCGGCCCCACAGTTGTCGGGCCGCGCGGAGTTTCGCGATGGTCAGGAACTGGTCGTCGTCGGCGGCCAGGCGGAAGCTGATCTGAGCCAAGGCCTGACCGATATCGACACCGGCGTCGGCCAGCAACCGCAGGTAGTCAGTGGCGGCGGCGAGGACTCCGGCGAGTTCCCAGCTTGCGTTGGACCCGCGGCTGTGCAGGGCTGGACCATCCACGGTGATCGCCCGGACCCCCGGTTTGCCGGCAAGTTCGGCGGCGACCCGCAGCACATCATCGATTGCGGGCGTCGGGGCAGCACTGAACTCGGCCGTCAACGGGTCGGCGCCGAGATCGATCGACATCCGAGCCCGTCTGGCGTCGTCCGCTCCTGCCACCAGGCTCAGAATCGCTTCTGCGGCGAGGCCGAACTGCCTTCCGGCGTCGAGGATGATCGGGGCCAGTTCGAGGTAGACGCCTTCGAGCCAGCGGTCCAGTTCTGTGGGCACGATCGCGGTCCCGTCAACTCGCAGCACCAGAGCGCTGACCCCCTTGACCAAGGCGTCGAGGATCGCGGCGTTGCCCTCCGCTGCGGCCGCGGATCGACCGGAGGCCGGAAAACCCTCAGCCACCTTCCAGCCGGCCAGCACGTCACGGTCCCGGTCGGCGCCGCGGACGAAAGGCCAATCACCCGGCAGTGGAGCCTCCGGTCGCCCGTCCAACGCGGTGTAAAGGGCGTGCACCGGAAAGCCTTCGTAGGTCGGCGAGTCCAGGGCCCGCTCCGGCTCTGTTCCGAGGTCGGCTCCGGGCCGGCTCTTTGTCAGGACACCGGTCACCGCTGCGCGCCACCGGACACGGGCGCTTTCCAGACCATCTGCCCTGACTGGGGACACCGGCAGCTCCTGTTGTCTGGGCAGCCTCGCCGAGTTCAGTGCCGCCACGGTTTCTCAGGCTAAACCGCCGCCTACCCCGCAGACTAAATCAGGTCGCATCCCGCAA
>JAHBAP020000391.1 GCA_018500005.2 Mycobacterium sp.
CCGCCACAGTGCCGAGACCGGCCCGTGGCCGCCGCCCAACGGGTAGGCCGACCTCAGGCATTCGGTCACCCACTGTTTTGCGAACGCGACGGCTTCGGGCATCGGATAGCCGTTGGCCAGTGCGCAGGCGGTCGCCGCTGCCAGCGTGTCGCCGGCCCCGTGGTCGTGCACGGTGTTGATGCGTGGCGCATCGAACTCGTGGAAACCGTTGCCGTCGTAGAGCAGATCGGGGCTGTCGGGAGCCGACCGCAGGTGGCCACCCTTGACCAGAGCCCATTGCGGGCCGAGATCGTGGAGGGCTTTGGCCGCCTCGTGCTGAGTCTTCGTGTCGACCACGTCGATACCGACGAGCAGTCGGACCTCATCGAGGTTGGGTGTGACCAGGCTGGCCAGCGGGAACAACCGGGTGCGCAGGGTGTCCAGCGCCGAAGGGTGCAGCAACGGTTCGCCATGCATCGATGCGCAGACCGGGTCGACGATCAACGGGGTGGTGCCGGCCAGGCCCAGCCTGCCCCAGCAATCCGCGACGGTCTCGATGATCTCCGAGGAGGCCAGCATCCCGGTCTTGGCCGCCTGAAGGCCGATATCGGTAGCGACGGCATCGATCTGTCCGGCGATGATGGCCGGCGGAATCTCGTGAAAACCCTTGACGCCCAGCGAGTTCTGGATCGTCACCGCTGTCACGGCGACCAGGGAATGAACTCCGAGCAACGCGAACGTGCGCATATCGGCCTGAATCCCCGCGGCGCCGCCCGAGTCCGAACCCGCGATGGTCAGTACTCGCGCCGGGGTGCTCCCCGGCGGTGTCAACGGCAGAAACTCCACCCGATCCCTCCCGTTGGCTTCGTCGCTTTCACGCTAGCAGGGAGGCACTCCGGCCAGTGCGTCCCGCAAACGATTCTGGTCGGGCGTTCGGGTGGGTACGGTTCTGCTGTGGACCTGACCAATCGCCAGATCGTGCTGCGCAGACGTCCAGTCGGACTGGTCAAACCCGGCGACACCGAACTCGTAGCCGTCCCCGCGCCGCAACCGGCGGCGGGTGAGGCATTGTTGCGAACCACCTACGTTGGCCTCGACGCGGCGGTCCGGACCTGGCTCGACGACCGTCCCGGCTACCTGCCCCCGGTCGTCATCGGTGAGGTGATCCGCGCGGCAGGTGTCGGCGAGGTGGTCGAATCACGTTGCGATGCATACAAAGTCGGCGACATCGTCACCACCCTCACTGGTTTCCAGGAATATGTGATCATTCGAGACGACGTGTTCAGCACGCCCATCCCCGGCGAGACCGATCAGGCCGCGATCATGAGTGTGTACGGATCCGGTGGTGCCACCGCGTACTTCGGAATGACGGAGGTCGGCCGTCCGAAGCCGGGGGAGACCGTCGTGGTTTCCGCCGCGGCCGGGGCGACCGGGTCGATCGCCGGGCAGGTCGCCAAGATCGCCGGAGCGCGGGTGGTGGGCATTGCCGGCGGTCCGCGGAAGTGCCGGGTCGTGGTGGAGGACTTCGGCTTCGACGCGTGCATCGACTACAAGAACGAGGACGTGCCGGCCGCCCTGAAGCAGAACTGCCCCAGGGGAATCAACGTCTATTACGACAATGTCGGCGGCGAGATCCTCAACGCGGTACTCGGCCGATTGGCGCCCAAGGCGCGGGTGGTGCTGTGCGGGGTCATCTCGAGTTATCTGACCGGCGAGCATCCCGGCCCGTCGAACTACGTCAACCTGCTCGCCAAGACCGCCTCGATGCAGGGCTTCAACGCATTGGAGATGTGGGATCGCTTCGACGAAGCGTTCACCGAACTGCGGCGCTGGGGACGTGAGGGCAAGTTGGTGCACCGCGAGACGATCCTGGACGGATTGGAATCCTGTGTGGACGCGCTCAATGGACTGTTCACCGGGGCGAACATCGGCAAGATGCTGGTGAAGGTCAGCGAAGCGACCGGGGGATGAATCAGTGCGTGTCGGGATAGTCGGTGCCGGAATCGCAGGTCTGGCCTGCGCCGAGGGGTTGGCCCGCCGGGGCCACGAGGTGGTGCTGTTCGACAAAGGGCGCGGGCCCGGCGGCCGCATGTCGACGCGCCGGATCGAGACGGCCCAGGGGATCGCGCATTTCGACCACGGCGCGCAGTACTTCACCGCGCGTGACGCAGACTTTCAGTCGCAGGTGGCAACCTGGATCTCCGACGGCGTCGTTGCCCGGTGGCCGGCGGCCGGTGAGGACGCTCATGTCGGGGTGCCCGCGATGAATGCGCCGATTCGTCGAATGGCGGAGCGTCACCCGGTGCACTGGTCGTCGCTTGTCACCGCGGTGGTTCGGCACGGTGACGGCTGGCGGTTGGTTTTGGGCGGCGGTGAGTTCCATGACGTGGATCTGGCTGTGATGGCGGTACCTGCCGAACAGGCCGCAGCGCTTCTCGCCGACATAACGCCCGATCTGGCATCACATGCCTGCGCCGCGGTCAGCGCACCGTGCTGGACCGTCATGCTGGCCTTCTCGCAACGCGTCCCGGTCACGCCGGACTGCCTGACGGCGAAGGGGCCGATCGGCTGGGCGGCGCGCAACAACGCCAAGCCAGGCCGGACCGGGCCGGAGAGTTGGGTGGTTCAGGCCACCCCGGAGTGGTCGCGAAGCCACATCGATGGCACATCCGATGACGTGGCCGATGAACTGATCGACGCACTCGGCCGGGAGTCGGGTACCGGATTGCCGCCCCGGATCGCCACCGCCGCTCACCTGTGGCGCTTCGCCCGCTGCGCCGAGGGGGGCTCGGGCGTCATCCTGGACGGGGAGCGTCGCCTCGGACTCTGCGGTGACTGGCTGATCGGGCCCCGAGTGGAATCCGCCTGGCTCTCGGGTGCGCGTCTTGCCGAGCGGATCGGCGCCGGCTCTTAGCGCACCTCGATGAAGACCGGCGCGTGATCGCTCGGTGCGCCGATCCGGTCCTTGCCGCTCTTGCGTTCGTCCCGCACGATCTCGGCGTGCGCCACCCGCCGCGCCAAGGCAGGCGAGGCCAGGATGAAGTCGATCCGCATGCCCTGTCTCTTCGGGAACCGGAGTTGGGTGTAGTCCCAGTAGGTGAACTCGCCCGGGGTGAACGAGCGCACCACGTCTGCGTAGGTCGACTCGATGGCCGCGAATGCCGTGCGTTCCGGTTCGGTGACGTGCGTGCTGTTGGCGAAGACCGCCATATCCCAGACGTCCTCGTCGAGCGGTGCGATGTTCCAGTCGCCCGTCAGGGCGATCTCGACTTCCGGATCCTTGGCGATCCACGACTGCGCTGTTTCCTGAAGTGCGGCAAGCCATTCCAGCTTGTACTGGTAGTGCGGATCGGTGATTGCGCGGCCGTTGGGAACGTAGAGGCTCCACACCTGCAACCCCGCGCAGGTGGCGCCCAGGGCGCGGGCCTCGGTGGCTGGACCGTCCTTGCCGCCACTCCAGGCCGGTTGGCCGTCGAAACCGATCTGAACATCGTCGAATCCGACTCGGGAGGCGATCGCCACGCCGTTCCACTGGTCGTGCCCGGAGTGCACCACCTCGTAGCCGGCGCCCAGAAACGTCATGGCCGGGAACTGCTCGTCGGAGCACTTGGTCTCCTGCATGGCCAGCACGTCGATCTCGGCACGCTGCATCCAGTCGAGCACGCGGTCGACCCGCGTCCGGATGGAATTGACGTTCCAGGTTGCGACGCGCAGGGATTGCATGGTGAGTTACCTAGTGGCCGAACGGATCCGGCACTTCGCCCGGCATCCAGGACAATCCGGGAACGCCCCACCCATGCGACTTCGCCGAGCGTTTGGCGGCCCTGGCGTGCCTGCCGAGCAGGGTGTCGACGTAGAGGAAACCGTCGAGGTGGCCCGTTTCGTGCTGAAGCATCCGGGCGAACAACCCGGTGCCCTCCAGGGTCACCGGATTGCCGTCGGCGTCCAGACCCGTGACCCGGGCCCATTCCGCCCGTCCACACGGGAACGACTCGCCCGGGACCGACAGACAGCCTTCGTCATCGGTTTCCGGGTCCGGCATCGTCTCGGGGATCTCGGAGGTTTCCAGAACCGGGTTGATGACCACCCCGCGACGGTAGGCGGCCTTGCCCCGATCCTCGGCGCAGTCGTAGACGAACAACCGCAGACCGACACCGATCTGGTTGGCGGCCAGGCCAACCCCGTGCGCAGCGTCCATGGTGTCGTACATATCGGTGATCAGATCGGCCACATCTGGCGGTAGTGCGCCGTCGGGGCCGACCGGCACCGGCGCGGTCGGGGAGTGCAGAACTGGGTCACCGAGGATGACGATGGGTCGGACTGCCATGATCGGCAAGTTTAAAGAGTCTCCGACGCGCGGGGTGCGGTGCCATGTCATTCAGCGCCGACGTGATTGAATGACCCGCGGTAGCAGTAGAACCACAGGTATGTCATTCGTTGAAAGGGTCCACGAATCGCATGGACGGCGCCACGGTAAGGGCCGAGCGGGCGGTCGACGACGCCGAACTACCTGATGGGCTGAGTCGGCGGGAGTACGACATCCTGGCGTTCGAGCGCCAGTGGTGGAAGTACGCCGGCGCCAAGGAAGAGGCCATCAAGGATCTCTTCTCGATGTCGGCGACCCGCTATTACCAAGTGCTCAACACGCTGGTCGACCGGCCCGAAGCGCTGGCCGCCGATCCGATGTTGGTCAAGCGGTTGCGCCGGTTGCGGGCCAGCAGGCAGAAGGCCCGGGCCGCGCGACGGCTGGGCTTCGAGGTCCCCTGACCGTGCCCCGCGGGCCAGGGCTCTCCCGGCCTCTGCGGCTGGCACGGATAAGGTATCCACGATGAACGAGCGCGTCCCCGATTCCTCCGGGCTCCCCCTGCGCGCCATGGTCATGGTGCTGCTCTTCCTCGGCGTGATCTTCCTCCTGGTCGGATTCCAGGCGATGACGTCGGGCAATGACGCCAACGAGGAGACGCCCGCGGTCACCGCCACCACCACGACCACCAAGCCGCCGGCCCCGAAGGCCGATGTCCGGGTGTTCAGCGTGGCCGGCGACGATGCTGCGGCCACCCGCACGGCCGATCGGCTGCGCGAAGCGGGCTGGAACGTCACCGAGTCGGCCACCATCGCCGCAGCCGATGTGCCCGCCACGACGGTCTACTTCGGGACCGCAGAGGGTGAGCAGGCCGCCGCAGAAGCCGTCGGCAAGGTCCTGGAGGCACCCGTGCAGGCCCGAATTCCCGACATCACCGAACAGCCACCGGGCGTGATCGTGCTGGTGACCGGCTAGGCTCTGCGACATGGTTAATTCCGCCAGGTTCGCCGCACTTTTCGTCGCTCCGGTCGCACTGCTGAGTGCGTGTGCGCCCAACGAGCCGATCGCCACCCAGCCGGGTACCGTGCCCCCGGTCTGGACCGGTTCTCCGGCCCCGGCGCCGACCCAACATCACGGCGCGATGGGGCATCAAGCCCCGGGGCCGAATGCGCCTGCGGCGCCGAATCCGGCGAACACAATGACTGCCGTAATCGACGGCCCCGACGGATCCCAGGTGGCGGCGGCCACCATCGAGTTCCGGGATGGCGACGCGTTTGCAACCGTCACCGTGCAGACCACCACGCCGGGCAAACTGGCTCCGGGCGCGCATGGTCTGCACATCCATGACGTCGGCAAGTGCGAGATCAACTCGGTGGCGCCCAACGGCGGCGCACCGGGCGACTTCCTTTCGGCGGGTGGACATTTCCAGGGCGGCGGCCAGGGCGGCCACCCCAACCACGCGGGAGATCTGACCTCTTTGCAGGTTCGCGGTGACGGCACCGCCCTGCTGGTCACCACGACCAACGCCTTCGACATGGCCGATCTGGTGGAAGGGGACGGGACGGCGATCATCATCCACGCCAACCCCGACAACTTCGCCAACATCCCGGCCGATCGCTACCAGCAGTCCAACGGCGCGCCGCCGCCGGACGAAACCACCCTGGCCACCGGCGACGGCGGCAAACGGGTCGGCTGCGGTGTCCTGCGCGCCGGGTGACCCGGGGTTGACGCGTGGCCGGTTGTCGCCGCTCGCCGGCGGCGAACGGTGAGCGCCGGTCGAATCGACTTCGCCGGGTCGCCACGCCCGACTCTGGGAGTGGAGTGGGAGTTCGCACTCGTCGAGGCCGACACCCGCGACCTGAGCAACGAGGCGGCCGCGGTGATCGCCGATATCGGCGAAAACCCAAGGGTGCACAAGGAATTGCTGCGCAACACCATTGAGGTCGTCACCGGTGTCTGTGACACCGTCGGCGAGGCCATGAACGACCTTCGGTCCACGCTGACCTCCACCAACGAGGTGGTCCGGGAGCGCGGCATGGAACTGTTCTGCGCGGGCACCCACCCGTTCGCCGAGTGGTCCGAGCAGAAACTCACGGACGCGCCGCGATATGCGGAGTTGATCAAGCGCACCCAGTGGTGGGGCCGGCAGATGCTGATCTGGGGCGTGCACGTCCACGTCGGCGTGTCCTCGGCGCACAAGGTGATGCCGATCATCTCCTCACTGCTCAATCAGTACCCGCACCTGTTGGCGTTATCGGCATCGTCGCCGTTCTGGGCCGGCGAGGACACCGGCTACGCCAGCAACCGGGCGATGATGTTCCAGCAGTTGCCGACCGCCGGGTTGCCCTTCCAGTTCGAGACATGGCGTCAGTTCGAGCGTTTCGTTCATGACCAGAAGACCACCGGCATCATCGACCAGATCAATGAAGTCCGTTGGGATATAAGACCTTCTCCGAATCTGGGCACCGTCGAGGTCCGCGTTTTCGACGGCGTTTCCAACCTGAAGGAACTTTCGGCGCTGGTGGCTCTGACGCACTGCCTGATCGTCGATTTGGACCGGCGCCTGGAGGCCGGTGAGCAACTTCCGGTGATGCCGCCCTGGCACGTGCAGGAGAACAAGTGGCGTGCCGCCCGCTACGGGTTGGACGCCATCATCATCCTCGACGCCGACAGCAACGAACGGCTCGTCACCGAAGACCTCGACGACCTGCTGACCAGGCTCGCGCCGGTGGCCGAGTCATTGCACTGTGCCGACGAACTCGCTTCGGTGGCCGATATTCCGAGACGCGGTGCGTCTTACCAACGGCAGCGCCGGGTGGCCGAGGAGCATGACGGCGATCTACGCGCGGTGGTCGATGCGCTGGTCGGCGAACTCGATGTCTAGGCGGCGCGCGGTCGTTCTGCTGGGCGTCGCACTGGTGTCCGCGGGTTGCAGTCGGGCGATCGACGGAAATCCGATCGCCACACCGGGACAGGCCGGGATCGGTTCCGGGACCGCACTGCTCGACACCACCTGCGGACAGTATGTGGCGATGGATCCGTCCACCCGCCGAGAGGTGGTCATCGCCATCGGTGATGCCGGCAACCGCCTGGTCGCGCTGGGCCCTGACGCCTGGGTGGACCTGGCCGCAGCGTTGTGTACCTTCGTCGACCCGGGCGACCGGGTGCAGGATGTCCTGAAGGGTGCCGTGAGGTAGGGCGGTGAGTTCCATGACTTTCGCAGCTTGCCCGATGTTTCCGCTGCAGTCTGCTCTGTTGCCCGGTGATCTGCTTCCCCTGCGTATCTTCGAACCACGCTATGCGCGCCTGGTGCAGGATTGCTTGGCCGATCCCGAACCGATGTTCGGGGTGGTGATGATCAGTCGCGGTCGGGAGGTCGGCGGGGGCGATGTCCGCAGCGATATCGGCGCCATGGCCCGGATCGTCGAGCACACCGACCTCGGTATGGGTCAGTACGAACTGGTCGCGGCGGTGGGGGGACGCATCCGGGTGATTCAGTGGCTGCCCGACGATCCGTACCCCCGCGCTGTCGTGGAGTACTGGCCGGATCAGCCCGGTCCGCCGGTGGGGCCGGACCAGATCGGCGAGGTCGTCGACCGCATTCTCGCGCTCTACCGCAGGGTCGCCGAGGCGCAGGAGTTGGGTCTGCGCGACGACGTGCTCGCCGTCGAACCCGATGTCGCCGAGGATCCCGCCAGGCACATCTACGCGTTGGCGGCCCGGGTACCGATGGGGCAGGCCGACCGGTACGCCGTCCTGGCCGCACCGACTCTGGCCGCACGAATCTCGGCACTGTCCGATGCCGTCGAAACCATCACCGCGATGGTGGAGTTCCAACTGTCCAACCCGAATCAGACCTGATACCTAGTCCCGTACCGCTTCGATGAACAGGCTCTGTGGGGCGGCGTCCCGGGCTTCGATCGGGGCGGGACGCCGGTAGCGGGTCATCAGGTCGCGCGATCCGACCGCATCGACCTCCCACCCGCGGTCCTCGAGCCACTGCGCAACATCGGATCTCGGTTCGAGGTACCACAGTGCTTCGGTTTCGGGGACTTCGAGACCTTCGGCGGCAGCCGACTCCCGAACCGTTCGTAGTTGGTCGCGGCGACGGGCAAGCATTTCCGGGTCGAAGAAGTCCGGGCCGAACGCCTCGACGGCCAGTCGGCTCGATGCCGCGCTGAGCCCGTCGATCCGCTCGAAGAGCAGGTCCTGATCGGCGGCCGACAGGTAGGGCAACAGGCCTTCGGCCAGCCAGGCGGTCGGCGTCGCGGGGTCAAAACCACTGGCACGCAGGGCCGCCGGCCAATCGTGGCGCAGATCCACCGGCACCGCAACGTAGCGGGCGGCCGGCCGGGCCCGGTGCTGCGCGAGCACTTCCGATTTGAACTCCAGCACGTTCGGCTGATCGAGTTCGTAGATGGTGGTGGCACTGATCCACGGCAGTCGCCAGGCCCGGGTGTCCAGTCCGGCCGCCAGGATCACCACCTGGTCGAGTCCGTTGGCCCCCGCGGTGGTGAAGAACTCGTCGAAGTACCGGGTGCGCGCGGCGATATAAGCGGCCATCGCCCGCATCCGCGCGAGGGCCACCGGGTCGACGGCGACCTGGGCCAGGGTCTCGGCGGCGAACGGCGGTCGCCACCCTGCGGCGACCGCGGCCTCGACGAAGAACTCTGCGTAGGGGTCGGTGAACAACGGGTTGTCGCCGGCCGATTCGACTGCCCGGGCCCGCGCCACGCTCAGTGCGGTTGCGCCGACACCTTCGGTGATGTCCCAGGTGTCGTTGTCGTGCCGTCCCGTCGGGGGAGGAGCGGGGTCATCGTGTGCCATGCGGACGGTGTTCCCCGTGGCAGCCCGATCAGCGCTCTGCGGCGAACTTGCGCAGCGACTCGACCTGGGCGGTGTCCAGTGAGGGTCTGACCGCATCGCGTGCCTTGGCCAGGTCCTCGGCGGTCACGTCGGCGGCATCGATCGACCGGCGCATCGCGGTCAGTGCCGCCTCTCGCAGCAGGGCCACGCAGTCGGCTGCGCTGTACCCGTCCAGGTCGCCGGCGAGTGCCTTGAGATCGACTTCCTTGCTCAGCGGTACCGACTTCGCGGCCGTCTTGAGGATCTCGAAGCGCGCCTCGGCGTCGGGCGGTTCGACGAACACCAGTCGCTCCAAGCGTCCCGGCCGCAGTAATGCGGGGTCGATCAGTTCCGGACGGTTGGTCGCGCCGAGAACCACCACGTCGCGAAGTGGTTCGATGCCGTCGAGCTCCGTGAGCAGGGCGGCCACCACCCGGTCGCCGACACCGGAATCGAAACTCTGACCGCGGCGGGGAGCCAGTGCGTCGACCTCGTCGAGGAACACCAGTGAGGGCGCCGAATCCCTTGCCCGGCGGAACAATTCCCGGACCGCCTTCTCCGAGGAGCCGACCCACTTGTCCATCAGTTCCGCGCCTTTGACGGCATGCACGCTGAGTCGACCCGAACTGGCGAGTGCTCGGACGACGAAGGTCTTGCCGCAACCCGGGGGCCCGTAGAGCAGCACGCCGCGCGGCGGATCGACGCCGAGTCGGGCGAAGGTGTCCGGGTGTTGAAGCGGCCACAACACCGCCTCGGTGAGCGCCTGTTTGGTGGCGACCATGTCGCCGACGTCCTCGAGTGTCACCGAACCGACTGACAGTTCCTCGGTATTGGAACGCGACAGCGGAC